>JAYVNT010000403.1:0-3632 GCA_043758285.1 Flavobacterium sp. | reverse complement strand
CTGAGCCAGCCAAATAAGCAAGTGGAAAACCACCTCTGTGCCAAAGTTTAGTTTCATTTTCGACACCGACTTCATCAAGCGTAAAAGATGGCAGTTCGATGTATCCAATTCTTCCTGCCAGTGAATCGGCACTTTTTTTAATCAAAGTAGGCGAAGCCGAACCTAAAATAATAAACCGCCCTACTCGTCTATCAGCATCAATAATACCCCGCAATTCTGCCATCAGTTGCGGCATTTGTTGGATTTCATCTAAAATAATGAGTTTATCCCGATGATTTTGCAAATACAGCACAGGGTCAGATAATTTCTGACGGTCAGCCGCCGATTCCAAATCAAGGTAATGAATTGCTTGATTTTTTGCCAAAGCCTTAGCCAGTGTCGTCTTTCCAACTTGACGAGGCCCGATGATACCCACCGCAGGGAAAATCGTTAGATATTCCGCTAATAAAGGTTCTATATTTCTTATTATCTCCATGAAATCAGTAAATAGTATTTTCAATTTTCATGGTAAAGGTAAGGATTTTGAGATGATTTTGAGCTTATTAGGTGTAAATATATGAGTAATTGAATACGTTAGTAATTGTACTTACATGAGATTTAATTAAAAAATATTATCGTCACCCATCAAATTTACTCCTTTTTCAAATGAATAAGATGATAGGGAGATTCTGAATAGATAATCAAAATACACTTCACCGTTTCCTAAGTTAGGTTTAGAGTGATTAGGTTTTAATCTAATCTGAACTATTTGACCAGACATTTTTTTTAAATGGATTTGTATTTTTTTCTTCATTTCCCATGGTTTCACTTTCGAGCTTTTACTTTTTAGTATCTCATTTAACTCATTTTTTAAATTAAGGAGTTGTTCAAATTTATTGTCTTGGCCATTTTTAGGTACAAAATACTGTATAGCTTCACCATATTCTTGTTCATCAATAAGTTGAAATTTTCCTATTTTACTAAACTGACATTCTTGAATATCTTTTAAAAAATTAAAATATTGATTTAATTTGGTCTGCTTATGTTCAGCAAAATTCAATTCATCTTTAATTCTTGTAAAAAACACTTTTTGAACATCAATTAACGTTTTCTCTTGATACTTTGTCTTAGTAAATTCTTGTTTTGTTATATCTAAAATTCCTTTATCAAGCCCTCGATAAATTACTTCTGCTCTTGGTCGTCCATTTTTTGCAAGTCGAAAAAGATTTACTTGTCCTGTCTTTCCTTCTATTTCTAACTTGCCATTTCTATTACACCGCCCTGCTGATTGAATGATACTTGCTACTATTGCAAAATCTCGATATAACACTGGAAAATCTATATCTACTCCCGCTTCAATAAGTTGTGTTGAAATTAGAATTATGCGTTTCTTTTCTTTCAAGCGTCTTTTAGCTAAATAGATTTTGATTTTTCTATGGTTTGGCGTAAAATGAGTATTTAATAAGAAAACTTCATCCTTTGAAAAACCATCATCTAAAAAAGATTTGTATAAATCCTTTGTATCATCAATCGTATTTAGAATTACCAATGTAGATTGATTTCCTTCAATAATTTGATTTTTGAGCGTTTGAATATCAATTAGTTCTTTGTCGTAGTGGATTTGATACCGATTAAACAAATCATTTTCAAAGTATTTCAAATCAAGAATTGGATAAGGTTTTTCATAATTTTCTGTTTCGGATTTCTTAAAAAAATCATTTGCTGTTTTTACATACCTCGTATTATCACATTGTTCTTTTAGCTTTTCAGGCAACGTAAAATCTGGTTGCGTAGCCGTTGAGATAATCGCATAACTATCATATTTTTCACAAAATCTTGTCAAATATGCTACGAGAAACCCATACAAACGAGGCGGTAATGCTTGAATTTCATCTAAAAGGAATATACATTTTGAAAAATTAGGCAGTTTTAAAAGTTCAGAATTTCGATTACTTAACATCGTTTCAAAAAAACGAACAAACGTTGTAATGATAAATGGATAGGCAAAAGTACTTTCCATAAATTCCAGCAAATTCATTTTCCTAAAATCTTCTTCTGTTGGGTCTTCATCTAATTTTTTCTGTAAATCATCAAATTGCTTGTTTTGAGATTTTGAATCAATGCGGTGAATAAAATCTTTGTTTTGAGCAAATATTTTTAAAACTTCTGCTTCCACTTGTTCGGTTATTGATAAAAAAGGTAAAGCATAAATAATTCTCAAATCCTTTTTTGTTTCTATCATAACTTCAGAAGCTAATGAAAGTAGCATTAACGTTTTACCCGAACCCGTAGGTGAAGTCAATTCGAAAACACGCTTATTATCTTTTAAACCAATCTTAATATTTTGAACAGAGTTTTGCCTAATTTCAGTTCTCAACTGATTTAATTCCGATTCTTGATTCAATTTTGATAAATACTTGTTCAGTTGGCTTTGATAGCTTTTGCAAAATATTTTCACATTGTTTCTGTTTTCATCAATCAGCGTATCACTTTCAACCGAAGTATCAAATTTTGCAGCATCAGTTTTATCTCCTTGAATCAAGCACGCAAAAGTAAATTGGGTATCTAAGTAAAAATCAAGGGCGTTTATATTCAAATCGGCATCAAAAAGAAGTTTTTCGATATATCCTTTTTGTACTTTTTCAATTCTTAGTACTTGCTCAAAACTTGATAAAGTTTGGAAAAAGAACTTTGAATAATTTTCTATTGGTAAATCTGTTCGCTCATTTAAAAAACTATGTAGTAATTTATTTTCATCTTTTGAAAGAATAGAAACTCCCGCTCCACTAATATCTGTTGGACAGAAATCCGGTAAATGTCCATGATGCTTTGCAATAATTACAGTTAAAGCAATTAAATCATTTTGTGAAATCTTTTCAACTCCAAGCCATTTTATAATTAAATCTTTATTGGCTTTGATACAACCAAATGCTACAAAAAAAGCATACGCCGACATATAAGCATGATTCGCATAACCTTGCGGATTAGGAATTAGCTTCAATTTCTCTTGAAAATTGGGATTAATCTTACCCAAATCATGAAAAATAGCCGTTAATTCTGCCCATTTATTGGCTGTTGTATTTTCAGCTAACTTTTTAGCATTATTAATCACACCCGTTATGTGAGTAATTAATGGCTTATTTGGGTGCGACCAATATTTTTCCCCTTGCAATTCCATACTATCAAATTTTAAATACCCCCTCAGTATTTCGGCACTTTAGATTAAATTAAACACCAATTTTCTTTTTGTTTTTCATTAGAATATTCTAAAGACCAGCCTTCCACCTTCAATTTATGCGGACAATCGGGATAAATAACTTGCTTATATTTATCGGGATGATTCCACATTTCTTCATCTTGAAATGTAGGTAATCTTTCAAAACCAACTCGAAACGATCCACTTATATCTTTTGGCTTATGTTCTCCAGCTATTACGAATCCGTTTGTTTCAAAAGTATCTTTATCTTTTTTTAGGAAAGTACCTTCTGAAAACCATTCTAAGTTTGCAGGGCAATTATGCCAACCCAAAATAGGCTGATAAATAGCTTCTGAATTTTGAACATACCTTTTAAACTCTGAAAAGATACTTTCAGAGCGTTCATTTTGCAAAGCCAAAACAACTTTAAATTGAGGATTTTTCAAAAATTCAAAAT
>JAYVNT010000402.1:0-3636 GCA_043758285.1 Flavobacterium sp. | reverse complement strand
CAGTGCATATCCAAGCTTTGGTTTCGGCGGACGTAATTCTGTTGGGCATTAGTTCTTAACATCAACTTTTAATTATTAATTTAGCTTCAGTTCCGGGCGGACAGTTGGTCAATTCCCCAACTGACACAAAGCCTCGAACGTTGTACGTAATGCCACCTCTAAACTTTGTAGTGTCTTCTAATAATTCAAACATTATGAGAGAGTTACGATTAAACAAAAAGCAATTTTCTATCTTTAATGATTACGATCAGTTTCAGATTTTTACTGATGATGATGGTTTCCCCAATTATGAAGATTTAGATGCTGAGATTGACAAACTGTTTGAAAAATTTGATATTGTAATTGTTAATGAAGACGATTATATTTATGGTGAAAAAAATGGTATTCGTGAGTTAATTATGCCGAACGCATACGAAGCATTTTCTATTGCCTTTGAAGTATTAAACGATTAAGTCTGATGTGTTCTACCGCAACAAATACTGATAAAAAGTCTTTTGAAAAAAAGTTTTCTTTAGCCTCCTTTTTTAATCAACATTGGGACAACTACATCCTAAACCCTCACCATCCTGTTAGTACTGTTCAATACAAAGCAGTAAATGCCATTAGAAAGTGCCGCACTGCGGCGCTGGGTAAGGATGTTTATACTTGTAATGATTGCGGCCAAACCGTTGAGGTATTTCATAGTTGTAGAAATAGATTTTGCCCCAATTGCAGTTGGGCAGATACCGTTAAATGGTCGCAGACTGTTTACAATCATTTGCTTAATGTGCCACACCGGCATGTGGTTATGACTTTGCCTCACAGTCTAAATTATCTGATCAGAAGAAATAATAAATTCTTTTTTCAAACTCTTTTATCAGTAGCCAGTAATTTGATGAAAGATTTCATTAGAAATAAATACCACGTAGAAGCAGGTGTGATTAGCGTTCTTCACACTTTTGGCGAAAAAAAGAATTTGCATTTGCATGTTCACATGATTGTGAGTTGGGGAGGTATTGACAAAGAAAAAAACATGCTAAAATCTATTCCGGTTAGCGACCATGTAGACTATCCTAAACTTAAGGATTTATTTAGAGCAACAGTAATTGAGGCTATTAACAAAGCATGCAACAATAAGGTACTTGAGCATAATTTTGAAGATGCTGAGCAGTATAAAACTTTTATTGATTCTTTATTTAAAACACCCTGGATTTTACATTTAGAACCTCCGATGAATGTGCCAGAGCAAGTGATTCGCTACATTGGCAGATACTCGAAAAGGGCGTGCTTAAGCGAATATAAAATTACCAGCATTGAAGGGGAGTATATTTCCTTTAAATACAAAGACTACAAACAAAAAGATAATGAGGGCAAGTATACTGAAAAAATAATGCGGTTACACTACTACGACTTTTTCCCTCTTCTTCTTCAACACGTTCCACTGACTAATTTTAGACTGGTAAGATATTATGGTATCTATGCTACTAAATCAAAGATTTTAGATGAATTTAAAAACAAAGCGGCTTACGTTGAATCTTCTGCTGACAATCAACCTTTAGACCCTACTAAAATATGCAGTAACTGTTCGGGTAAAATGACACTTACGCTATCGCAATCTGAAAAAGGAAGTGTATTGTGGTTTATTCAACATAAAAAAAGCAAAAAAATATACAAGCAAAAAATTGCCGCTTAAAATACTTGGGAGACGTGTGCCTTGTCGAAATTAAAAATGCTCATTTTGAGTATGGAAACTATAAAAACTAACCGAAAATGACTCAATGCAGTTCTATAAATCAAACTAAAGTTCAAAAACTACACGGGTACCAAACTAGCATTGGATTGTTATCAGACAGGAACTTTTTTGAAATACTAACTAATATAATATCCCAGACTCTAAAGGCACTACGTACAACAGGGGTATTGCTGCAAGTGCGGCTTGACGTTGTATCAATGGGCATTTTATCGCTATCAACTTCAGCCGGGCAGGACAAGCATCGCTGGGCTTTTGTTTGTTAACTTTTACTTTTTTATCTTTCATCAACAGCGGTTCCGGGCAGGACGAGCAATGAATGCCGCCTCTGCAGCAATACCTAAACGTTGTGCGTCACCCTTTTTCGACATCACAGTCCCAAATAAATAGTGTAAATTTGAGAAGCTAATTTTTAAAATTATGGACACAGGTGTAATAAATATAGACTCCGAAATTTTAGGTGGCACTCCTGTTTTTTCTGGAACTAGAGTGCCAATTAAGAACCTTTTCGATTATTTAGAAACAGGTGACACAATCGAAATTTTCCTCGATGACTTTGAAGGTGTTAGCAGGAATCAGGTTATAAAAGTTCTCGAAATGTCACAGAAACTAATTGAAACATCATCAAATATTCTCAATGAAAATATTGCTTGACGAATGCGTCACCAAACGTTTAAAAAAGTATTTGGAAGAATTTGAAGTTTTTACTGTTAGAGAATTGGAGTTGAGTGGGATTAAGAATGGCAAGTTGATGACTTATTGTGTTGAAAACCAATTTGATATTTTACTCACTATTGATAAAAACTTAATGCACCAGCAGAATCTTGATAAATATCCAGTCACAATCGTTGTTTTAAATTGCTTCACAAGCAAAATTGAAGAATTAATAACTTTTCTACCAGCCTTCAAATTACAAGTTGGCACATTACAAAAACATCAAGCTTATATCATTGACAAATAGGGCGAACGCACAACAAAGGTATTGCTGCAAGCAGGGCAGGACGTTGTTATCTTCAGCTGCGGCTCGCTGTCAGCTTCGGTTGGGGGCAGGACAAGCTTTGCTGGGCTTTTGTTTATTATCTTTTACTTTTATATCTTTATTCATCAGCGGTTGGGGTCGGACACAGCAATGAATTCCCTGCCTGACAGCAATACTCAATCGTTGGCAGTAATTTTAGACAGACCTCGTAAATGACAATAACTCGACAAATTTTAATTGACCTTTGCGACAAATTCTTGGACGAAAAGATTGATAAGTCTTTTATTCAGGATTTTTCTTGGGAAGCCATTACTTCTGATGATTTTGAATTCGTTGAAGATGATATTATTTCAGACACAGTTTTTGAGTGGGACAATGAAGACATAAACTTTGAAATCAATAAGGCAAATATTCAGCTTTGGAAAAATAGGCTTCTAACCGGACAAGACGATTTACTTAACTATAATTCTTGGAATTCACATATTGACAAACAAAAGGAAATTTGTGCGACACAAAATTCAATATGGAAACCAATAAATAAAAAATTGCGAATTGGTGCTTCGTTAGACCTTGACAAAGACCCAATTAACGGACTTAGACATCCAAGCGAAGAAAGAACAACAGGTTGGTTTATTTGGACAGGTGAATATTCAGATAGCGAAGACTTTTTTAAACCAATGTGTGCTGAACATTTATTACAAATCAGACCTGACATTATTAAATACTTAGGGCTTGACATTGGATTTAGATTTTTAGCAGACAAGAACGATTATGCAGATATTTGGTATGACGAGAAACTCAAAAATATTCAATGAGCCTACGAACGCCAGGAAAAAAACTACTGCCAACAAAGGTATTGCTTCAAGCAGGGCGGGACGTAGTTATCTTCGGGTGCGGTTCGCTATCAGCTTCGGTTTCGGGCAGGACA
>JAYVNT010000401.1:0-11223 GCA_043758285.1 Flavobacterium sp. | reverse complement strand
TATCCAACAGGTCAAATCCTAGTAATCGAAATCTATTTTCTAATTCTTCTTTTTGATTTTGAATATTTTCTTCAAGAATTTCAACAACACCTAATTCAATTTCAATGATATGAAGTCCGAGTTTTTCCAACTCGGACTTTACAACCATTTTACAACGACTGCACACCATATTTTTGATGTATAGTTTCAAGTTTTATAATTTTAAAACAATGCCATTTGGTTTTGCACCAACTGTTATAGTTTTTGTAACAGCGTGTGTCATAACATCAACAACTGAAACTGTTCCAGCGGTTTGATTAGTTACATAAGCCGTCATACCGTTAAAAGCAATTGCATGAGCACCAGCACCAGTATTTACAGCACCACCGTGAACATACAAGTTAGTTGTAGTGTTATAAGTCCACCAATGTACTTTTCCGTTCATTGGATCAGTAACCCATAGTTCGCTCATATCGTTTTGACGTTGAGCAATTCCGGGCATAAAACCAAGAGCAACTGTTTGTGTAACTGCCATTGAACTAACATTAATAATGCTAATTGATTGTCCGTCTTCGTTATCAA
Source organism: Flavobacterium sp. (assembly GCA_043758285.1). Lineage (GTDB taxonomy): Bacteria > Bacteroidota > Bacteroidia > Flavobacteriales > Flavobacteriaceae > Flavobacterium. Next base: position 10,662 of record JAYVNT010000401.1, on the reverse strand, counting down.
CATACATTTTGTTGTCGCCACCTTGCCAAGCTCCGATTGGATTTGTCCCAACAGAAATAGTTGCCATAACTGTTTTTGCCATTACATCTATTGCCGATACGGTGTTATCCATACTGTTAGTAACAAAAGCCATCATTCCATCACTAGAAAATGTTACTTCAAGAGGCATCATACCTACAGTAATAGTGTTTTTTAATGCGTAAGTTGTTGCATTGTAAACCAATACTTTTCCCATATCATCCATTTGGGCTACCCAAATTTCAGAACCGTCAGGCGAATAAATAGCGTTATGGTTCATTAACGGTAAATTTTGTGTTTTTTGTAATTCGCCTGTTGTTGCGTTTAAGACTATAAATTGCCCAGGCATTCCTGTCATTAATCCCGAATGTCCGTTACTTAAGTCCATTCCGGGAACCCCAACCGCAATTTTAGATTTATCAGGACTTAAAGAAATGTGGTGCGGAAAACTAACATTGGTTAATGTTATTGTTCTTTTTACTTCGTTAGTTGCTAAATCAATAACGGAAATTGAATTTCCTGTTCCATTTACTACATATCCCGCTTTATAAGTAATGTCGGTACTTACAGGAGTTTCGTTGTTACTTTTGCTACAAGATGTAAATAATGCAGTTGCTATGACTGCTACTGATAAAATTAATTTTTTCATTTTTTTAAAATTTAAGTATTGATATTAATTATTTAATTGTTTCTACCACACTGCCGCAACTCAACATTTGAGAACCAAAATATGGATTTTTGATGGTGTTTTCTTTGCTTAACCAATTCATCTTTTTCATTGGACAGTACTGATAATAAACAGTTTCTGCTGGTTTAGAAACTTTTATTAATTCATAAATGCTTTTTGATAACGAATTGAATAGATTTCTTTGGTTTTCGATATTTTTTGTTTCAGAAATGCCTTTTGCATCTGTAGTTAAATCTTTTATAACTTTCATCCAAACCATGTGAACATCCATTTTCAACGTTTCCATTTTTACAGCTTCTATTGAAGTTAGTAATTCTTTTGCTTTTGATGAAGCAATGTTTCCGTCTGTTTTTACTAACGCATCTTTAACCGCAAAATAATTATCGAAAATTGGTTTTAGTTGGTTTGCTTGATTTGTATTTTCACTAACGCTTGGTTCTTGAACATGAGCTTTAGGTGTGTCTGCATGATTTTCTGCAACAACTTCTGCTTTTAAAGGAACTTTTGCTACTCTGTCGTATTGACAACAATTTGGTAGTTTTGAGTACACATCATTTGGCGCAAGAAATTTGTCGCTGTCATGACCAGCTAATGCAATACGTTTTAAAATTGCATCTTGATTTGTTTTTTTAGCATCATAAGTTATTGTTGCCATTTTAGTATCTACATTCCAATCTACTTTAGCATTATTTTTAAGATTACCTGCTTTTTCAATTCTTTCTTCGCACATGCCACAGTTTCCATAAATTTTTACTGTTTCGGTTTTTGCGTTTTTAATTTGTGCGTTGCATGCTGTGAATAATAACAACATTGTAATTGCTACCAATATTTTTGATATTAGTTTCATTGTAATAAAATTTTAATTTTTGTTAAATAAATAATTTTGACAGCAAAGTACTTGCTAACGATTTGACAGTTTTATGGCTGTCAAAAAAGTATTTATCCTATAAATGGAGGTAAAATGATAGTACCAAAACCAGAAGATATTGAGGTTTTTGGGTGATAAAATTCTGATTTTTCTTCTGAAAAATCAAAACAGTTATTTTTAAAACTAATTTCGTTGAGCGAAATTATACTTAAACTTATTGATGTAGAAGTAGTGCAGTTTGAATGTCCACATTTACCACCACAACCATTGTCTTTGTCTTTTGAATGCTTGCCATTGCAACAGTCTTTTTTTTCTGTTTTAGGAGAAGTTTCTCCTTTGCAACACGATTTTCCGGTTTTAGTTCCACACGCATAAGTCGAGGTTGGCATTAAGAATCCAAGCATTAGAATTATGATTATTATGTGCAACTGTTTTTTCATATATCAAAAGTAATAAATATTTTTTTGCTCAAACTAGTATTAACATTTTAATATAAAATTCTTTAATGTTTATATTTGTAAAAAAAATGAAATCTGATAAGATAACTGGTAAACTTTATTTAATCCCGACTACTTTGGGAGAAATGAATCCACATGATGTTTTACCACAAACCATAAAAAGAGCTATAGATTTTATTGACGACTACATTGTTGAAAATGAAAAAACAGCTCGGAAATTCATCAAATCTATTCATCCAGAAAAAATTCAAAATAATTTAAGGATTTCTTCCCTCAATAAACGAACTGAAGTTTCAGAATACAATCCAATGATTGCACCTTGCCTTAAAGGTTTGAATGTTGGTTTAATGAGCGAGGCCGGTTGTCCTGGAGTTGCTGATCCTGGCGCTGTGATTGTAAAAATTGCACACGAAAATGGCATACAGGTTGTGCCTTTAGTTGGCCCATCTTCTATCCTATTAGCGATGATGGGTTCTGGAATGAATGGTCAAAGTTTTGCATTTAATGGTTATCTTCCTATTGATAAAAGCGATAAAAAAGCAGCTTTAAAAAACTTTGAAAACCTATCAAGCACAAAAAATCAAACTCAAATTTTTATTGAAACACCGTATAGAAATAATAAATTGTTAGAAGATTTATTACAGATATTACAACCCAACACACATCTTTGCATTGCTACTGACATTACATTGCCAACAGAATTTATCAAAACTTTTCGAGTGGCGGACTGGAAAAAAATAAAGGTTGACCTTCATAACAGACCAACCATTTTTATAATTCACAAAATGTAATTATTTTACCTGAGCATTCTTGACCGCTCTAATTCCAGTTGTTTCAAAACCGCCAAAATCTTTCATATACGTTTTAACCGAAGTACCATAATCATCTTTGCATTTTTTCTGACCATTAGAATTCAAAAAACGTTTTACCGATCCCGAACCACCTAAATGTGCTGCTGCTAAAATTCCTGATTCTGTAATTTTAACACCATCAACTACTTTTCCATCAAAATAGTTAATATACTTTCGCAATTCATATTTGTTTTTGGAAAGTAAAGCAACAAATGCTTTTTCTTGAAGTTTTGGGTTATTCATAAAACCAATACTATCATTAATTCCTATTGATTTCAGGGTTTCCAATCCAAATTGGTATTTCCCAATATAACCCAAAGAATTTATTTTGCCGTACTTGCCTTGCGACTCTTTATCAGCAAGGGCTTCTTTAAAGCCAATAAAAAACTTACCGGTAAATGGAATTCTTAATTTAAAATAATCAATGCTGTTTTGAGAAGGAAAAACATAAGCTAGGTCTTCGTTTATATTAGCAAATAAAAAGTTGCTGATTTGGGAATTGTAAGGTTTAAAACCTGAGCTTATAAAAGCCACAGTTAGTAGGATTGTTGTGTAAAAAATTCCTTTTTTAATCATTCAAAGTTATTTCACAAGCGCTGTCACCAACTTGAATATTTCAGCATGCAAATATATACCTAAATATTATAAATATGAATATCAAGTAGTTAAAAATACAGGAGATGAAATTTTGTTCCGCCTGAACCCCTTATTTCAAACGTTGGAGCTGGAATTTTAATCGAATTAAAAACTGTTAAAAGCGTCTTAATAAAGTGAGATTTGCTTTCGATTTTAGTCAAATCAACGTCAAGACTGAGATAAAATTTACGATATCTTTTGCTTTCTGGTAGAAAAATAGTGTTCACTAACTCATCATTTCCTGTAATCATGCCTTCAGCGCCATAACCAACAGCAACATTTAACCATTTTGGAAAATTAGATGACTTTGCAAATGAATAAATGTTGACAGACAACCAATAGGTTTGTCCATTATAATCTTTCAGAATTTGCTCTTGAATGGAACTTCCTAAAACATTTGGTCTTGCTGAAGCATAAGGTGTTGTATGAAAAGAAAATTTGGGAACAATTCGTTGCTCTTTCCAAAGTAATTCCTGAGAAACATATAAAGCCGTTCCGGAAACATTAGCAGCAACATCGCCCAAAGAAGCTCCCCAATTAGCCGAATAACCATCAAAAACCTCAACGGCAGTCAAAAAAGCTAAGCCCAATGTTGAGCCGTAAATCAATTGGCTATTGCGGCTTGCACCTGACCATTTCAAGGCATTAGCACCAAAACTTCCTAAATGATACGATGAAAAAACATGCCCTGCTTTATCCATTTGAAGCCACTCGGCATTATCATTGATAAAATGAAAATTAGAACTCGGATAATCGGCATACCAAAGTTGATTCAACCCAATCAAAGTTGCTGAACCAATAGTAGCTTCAGAAATAACTAGCGTTTTGAGTCGCTTTTTGTTTAAAGTATCCGAAGGTTTTAGGAAATTTTCAATAGAATTTTGAGAAAATAAAATTTGGCTACACCAAAATAGCAGCAATACAACTATGCTTTTGGACACTTTCAAAATTATCTGTTTGTTCCTTGTTTATTCAACCAATCGGCATATTTCTTAGCATTCACCTGATGTTGCTCATAAGTTGAAGCAAATACATGATAACCAAATTTTTCAACGCTTGCGCAGAAATAAATATAGTCGTGTTTCTCAGCATTTAGAACCGCATCAATAGCATCAACATCAGGCATGGAAATAGGTCCGGGAGGCAAACCAATGTTTTGATAAGTATTATATGGAGATTTAATAAACAAATCGTTGTATAAAACCCGTTTTATGACTTGGTCAAAATCGTTGTCGCGCAATTTCAAAGCATAAATCACGGTTGGATCTGCCTGCAAAGCCATTCCTTGATTTAATCTATTGAGATAAACTCCTGCAATTATTGGTCTTTCGCTTTTCTTTACTGATTCTTTATGCACGATTGACGCCACAGTAATGACTTGAACCGGTTTTAAATTCAGAGCCGTAGCTTTTGCAATTCGCTCCTTTGTCCAAAAACGATTATATTCATCAAGCATTTTTGTTCTAAATTTTTCTGCCGAAATATTCCAATAGACTTCATAGGTATTTGGTAAAAACATTGCAAAAACATTGTCTTTGGTGAAACCGTTTTTTTGTAAAAACGCATTATCACGGAAAGTTGCCAAGAGTTTTGTAGTATCCGGTTCAATTTGAGAACTCAAGCGTTCACAAAGATTTTCCAATCGTTCCTGATTGTTAAAAGCCAATTTTACGGGAACATTTCTTCGCATGGCAGCAACCAATTGAAAAGCGCTCATTCCTTTTTTTAGCAAAAATCGCCCGGCTTTTACATTTTCTGGATACGAGCGACGTTTGGCGATAAACTCGAAATCGCTTCTGTTTTTGATAAAAGGAGAAATTATTTTTTGAACATCTTGATAGTTGGAACCAGTTGGAATCTCAACAAATATTTCGTCTTTGTCAAAATTCGTGTCCGAAGTGAAAAACTTTATGTAAATAACCGTTACAAAAACAAAGAAAACGATTCCTAAAACCTTGATAATTTTATTTCTATCCAAAACAATTTATTTTTTAATTAATTGAAAAACAGCTTCATCGTGAAAAGTATTATTTGTAAAATTCCAGTCTTTTTTGATGCCTATTTTCTCAAATCCAAATGTAGTAAAAAGCGTTTCACTTACTTGATTTTCTGTTCCAATATTTGCGTACAATTGGTGTAATTGTAATTGTTCAAAAGCATAATTGATGACTAAACTTAACGCTTCTTTGCCGAAACCATTATTCCTATCAACTTCATTTTGAATGATAATGCCAACACCAGCACGTTTGTTTTTAGCATCAAAATCGAACAAATCAATTAATCCAACAGCTTCTGGATTTTCTTTTTTACAAATAGCCAATCGCAATTGCTTCGCTTCGTAAATATCTTGGTGTGCATTTTCGAGATATTGCCGAATTAGAAATTTGCTGTATGGCGTAATGGTATTGCTGACTTCCCAAATGTTTTCATCGTTTTCTATAGCATAGACAAACTCTAAATCTTCTGGTTCGAGCGCGCGTAAATGGATGTTTTGTCCTTGAAGTGTTACCATTCTATTTCCCCTTTAAAAACAAAAGTTGCTGGGCCTTTTAGAAAAACATTGGTATAAACACTTCCTTCTTTTACAAAGGAAACTTCCAGTTTTCCACCTTCTACATCTAAACAAATATGATTCAAACTGGTTTCTCCAAGTGCATACATCGCGATTGCTGCTGCAGTTGCACCTGTTCCACAGGAGAACGTTTCATCTTCTACTCCACGTTCGTAGGTTCGCAAACGGAAATGATTATCTGAAAGTTGCTTCACAAAATTCACATTGCTGCCGGGCTTTCCATACAAATCAGAATAACGAATTTGTGCGCCATTTGTTTTAACATCATAATTATCTAAATCATACACCAGCATTATATGATGCGGTGAACCAGTATTCAGGAATACATAATCTTTTTCAATTTTCACTTCGTTAACATCTTTCATTCCCAAAGAAATGATTCCGTTATCCAAAATCGTAGCATAATGCAAACCATCAGTTGCTATGAAAGTAGTTTCATTTGAAATTAGATTCAAACTTTTTGCGAAAGCCACAATACATCTTCCGCCATTGCCACACATCGAACTTTGATTTCCATCAGAATTGTAATAAACCATTCTGAAATCGGTTTCAGCATCATTCTCTAACAATATCAAACCGTCGGCTCCAATTCCGAAACGTCGGTCGCAAAGGTTTTCGATGAGCTTCACATCAGTTTTTGGGAAGTTGTTTTGTCTGTTATCAATAAAGATAAAGTCATTCCCCGTTCCTTCATATTTGTAAAAAGCAGTTTTCATAAGCATAATTTACTCCCACAAATATAGCAAATATTAAGATTAACTTAAAAAATGTTAAACGAGCGTTAAACTGATTTTTTGAAAAAAATAAATTAATAATTTTACGTTCAAATAATTTAAAACGTATTAATTATGAAACGATTATCAAGTTTATTTTTGATTTCTTTATTGAGTGGTGCAACCACACTTGGTGCTTACAAATTATTTATTGAAGGAAAAAGCAATCGCGATTCGATTGTAGCTATGGCACCAAATAATTATGCCAAAAATGTTGGCTTATCTAACGAAGCGGTTGATTTTACAGCTGCCGCCGAAAGCACTGTTCACACAGTCGTCCATGTTAAAAATGTTTCGGTAAGAACCGTTTATAATCCGATGATGCAATGGTTTTATGGAAGTAATGGCAGTCAGCAACAAGAACAAGTAGGAACGGGTTCGGGCGTTATTATTTCGGAAGATGGTTATATCGTAACTAACAATCACGTGATAAAAGATGCGACAGAACTAGAAGTTACACTAAACAACAACAAATCATACAAAGCAAAACTTATCGGCACCGATTCAAAAATGGATATTGCCTTGTTAAAAATCAATGCAGACGAAAAGTTGCCTTATTCTGCTTTTGCTGATTCAGATCAAGTTAAAGTTGGAGAATGGGTTTTAGCAGTTGGAAATCCATATAATCTAACTTCAACTGTTACGGCAGGAATTGTTTCAGCGAAAGCCAGAAATCTTGATACCAATGGAATTCAATCATTTATTCAAACGGATGCCGCTGTAAATCCAGGAAATTCTGGTGGCGCATTGGTTAATACCCATGGCGAATTAATTGGAATCAATACGATGATTTCGTCTCCAACAGGAAGTTATGCTGGTTATTCATTCGCAATTCCGTCAAATATTACCCGAAAAATCATTGAAGATATTATGGAATTTGGAAACGTTCAACGCGGCATTCTTGGAGTTGAAGGTGGCGAATTAAATAGTAAAGCATCGAAAGAATTGGGAGTTAATGACACTGAAGGTTTTTATATTAGTAAAGTAACCAAAAATTCTGGTGCTGAAAAAGCGGGCTTGAAAAAAGGTGATATTATCAAAAAAATAGATACTCAAAAAATTGATACCTTCTCTGAACTTAATGGATATATCAGCACCAAAAGACCAAACGACAAAGTGCAAGTAACTTTCCTTCGCGATGGAGAAACCAAATTAGTTCCAGTTACTTTAATCAAAAATGACATGATTACTACCGAATTTAAAGGACTAGAATTAGAAGATATTGATAGTGCGGACAAAAAGAAATTCAAAATTGATTATGGTGTTCGAATCAAAGAAATCAACAATGATAATTTGAAACCGTATTATGATCAATTAAAAGACGGTATAATCCTTTCCGTTGACAATGTGAAAGCGACAGATGTGGAAACTGTCTCAAGATTTTTGAATAAAAAAGACGAAAATCAGAATGTAAGTATTCAAATGTTGAATCGTTTAGGGCAAATCATTCAAGTAATTTTATAATTAGAAAGGTTACTAATTATGAAAACCAGTTCAAATATTGAACTGGTTTTTTTGTTTATAAAAAAATTACGAAATCGTTTTCGTAAAGTACTTCTATTTTATACTTTTGCGAAAATTTATTTTTAACACAACTAAACTCTTATTTATTTTTATGGACAGTAACAAGTTATACGAAAAGGAAGTGTCTTTTCAAGCTGACAGACGCAAAGCAGGTGTTGAATTAATTAAAATTATTAGTGATTTGTGGTACGACAAATCTATTGAATTGGTACTTTTCAGAAATCAATTGATTGATAGAAACGTGAGTGATATTATCAACTTTCATGAATATGCCGGAGAGTTTGTTCAAAAACCAATTAATATTTTCGATTCAGTAGAAATTGCACGCTCCATTCAAAATTTAGACTTACCGCCTTCTCGGATTGATATCGGAAAATTGACATATGAATACCATCTTGAAGATAATAAATATGATGACAGTCGAGCTTTTGTTATTGACAAATTAAAAAATGCCAAAGATTTTCATGATTTAAAACCAAAAGATGTTGTCTTGTACGGTTTTGGTAGAATTGGTCGATTATTGGCTCGTGAAATGATGAGCAAAATGGGTAAAGGGCAACAACTTCGGCTTCGTGCTATTGTAACACGCGATAGAAACGATGCTTCATCTTTAGAAAAAAGAGCTTCATTGCTACGTTATGATTCAGTTCACGGAGATTTTCAAGGTTCGGTTCAAGCCGATCCCGAAAACAATGCTTTAATCATCAACGGAACTACGGTTCATGTCATTACAGCAAATGGTCCAGAAGAAATTGATTATACAAAATACGGAATTGAAGACGCGTTAGTAATTGACAACACAGGTGCTTTTACTACCGAAGAGCAATTAAAACGTCACCTTGTTTCAAAAGGAGTTGATAAAGTATTATTGACGGCACCAGGGAAAGGCATTCCGAATATAGTTTATGGGGTTAACCACAACGATTACAATCCAGATAATGTGAATATTTTTTCTGCGGCATCTTGCACAACTAATGCCATTACACCAGTTTTGAAAGTGATTGAAGATACGTTTACCGTTGTAAAAGGACATATCGAAACCATACATGCCTACACCAACGACCAAAACCTAGTTGATAATATGCACAAAAAATACCGTCGTGGTCGTGCCGCTGCTTTGAATATGGTGATTACCGAAACTGGGGCAGGAACGGCTGTTGCCAAAGCCTTACCGAGTTTAGCCGGAAAATTAACTTCAAATGCCATTCGGGTTCCTGTGCCTAACGGTTCTTTGGTCGTGATGAATTTAGAAGTGAGTAGAGCAACTTCTATTGAAGAAGTGAATGCTATTATGAAAAAATATGCTCTCGAAGGTGAACTGGTAGAGCAAATAAGGTATTCGTTGAACAACGAATTGGTTTCGTCGGACATTGTAGGCACTGCACAACCTTCTATTTATGATAGCAACGCCACCATTGTTTCGGGCGACGGAAAAAATATTGTTCTTTATATTTGGTACGATAACGAATATGGATACAGCCATCAGGTAATTCGTTTGGCAAAATATATTGCAAAAGTGAGACGCTATACCTATTACTAACAGATTATTAGCTCAGAAAAAACACCTGTAATTTATTAATTTTACTTTTTTTTTCGTTCAAACACAATATTTATCGTTAATCTACGTTTTATATATAAATAATTATTATTTTTCGCCCTTAATTTGGCATAACCCAATCTATTATTTATGAAAAAAGTGTTGTTTAGCTTATTGATTATGTCTTGTTTTGCCTTCACTGAAGGTGGTCCGAAAATTGAAACCTACAATTATGGACACAACGGAATGGAGTTTGTAGCTCGTTCCAAAGAAGGAATGATTATCGTCAGCACCTTTAATGCAAAAATGACAATCCGTCAAGATATTGCTTATAAGATTTATCAATTGTATGCTAATGACAAATTGACAACTGGCGACAAAACAACCATCTGTGGTGATGAAGCCGATGTAACTGGAAAGTGTATCATCCGAAAAAAAGATAATCTTATTGCTGTTGAGTTCTACTATGAACTTATAGAATGGAAGTCGGGAATGAAAGAAATGTATAAAAAGAAATAGACAAAAAAATGGGTAACAATTGTTACCCATTTTTTTATAGTCAAACTTCAGCTTGGTTTATCCCGAACTTGTTTCGGGAAGTGATTTTGGCATAGCCAAAATTGTATCGGGAATTACTCTTTTAAAAACTTCCCACTCGCAGTTCCTTTATCACTCATAATCTTAATAAAATAACTGCCTGTTTTTAATCCCGAAACATCAATCGTTTCATTTGGATT
>JAYVNT010000400.1:0-3651 GCA_043758285.1 Flavobacterium sp. | reverse complement strand
ACAATCCAAATTCATCTGTGTTTTGTTCTTCTTCTGGAGGAATTGCCGTTGAGTCGACTTCTACTTTTCTTGGAGCGTAACAATCTACTTTTATGGAGAGATTTTCAGGTCTTTCAAAGGGGTCTTTTGAAATCAGTAAATCTTTATCGGCATAACATTTTTTCATCATATATCCCCAAATTGGCAGCGCAGCCGTGGCACCCTGACCATAGGTAATTCCTTTGAAACGTGCCGAACGGTCTTCGCAACCTACCCAAACTCCAGTAACTAAATTAGGCACCATGCCTATAAACCAACCGTCAGATTGGTTTTGAGTAGTACCCGTTTTGCCCGCAATTGGGTTTGTAAATCCATAAGGATACCCCGTCCAAACATTGTCGCCGCTTCCGCCGCCAGTTGTTCTGAGGCGTACACCAGAACCTTCCTCGGTTACCCCTTCAAGAAGTTTGATTACCGCATAAGCAATATCTTTGTTCAACACATCGCGTGTTTCGGGAACGGGTTCGTAGAGCACGACACCATTTTTATCTTCAATTCTGCTGATAAATTGCGGTTTGATATACACTCCTTTATTTGCAAAAGTGCTGTATGCCGCAACCATATCTTCAACAGTTATATCAACGGCACCAAGCGCAATCGAGGGTTGCACAGGAATATCTGATTTCACGCCTAATTTTTTAGTCATCTCTACAACAGCTTCGGGACCAACTTTATCCATCAGTTTTGCCGAAATGGTATTGATAGAATTTGCCAGCGCTTTTTTCAGAGTAACCATGCCGCGGTATTTATTATCGGAGTTTTTTGGTGTCCAAGCGGCAGTGACGTGATGTCGTCCAACGGGAATGGTAAACGGAGAATCGATTATCGAATCGCATGGCGACATGCCTAATTGCTCGATAGCAGTAGCATATACAAACGGTTTAAAGGTTGAACCAACCTGACGCGCTCCTTGACCAACGTGGTCATATTGAAAATATTTATAATCAATTCCGCCAACCCACGCTTTGATATGACCGGTTTGTGGTTCCATTGACATCAACCCTGTTTGGAGAAAATGTTTGTAATATCGAATAGAATCTATTGGTGTCATCAAGGTATCTATTTCGCCATTCCACGAAAAGATTTTCATCTTTGTTTTGACGTTAAAAGAAGCTATAATTTCTTCTTCCGATTTTTCTAAATCTTTCATAACGTGCCAACGTTCTGATGATTTGATGGCTTTGTCCATGATTCTTTGGGTTTCTTCCGGAGTAATATTTAGAAACGGTGCGTTTTTATTATCCTTTTGTTGTGCAAAGAATTCTTTTTGTAAATCTTTCATGTGAGCCGCAACGGCTTCTTCGGCATGTTCCTGAATTTTAGAATCGATAGTGGTGTAGATTTTCAAACCATCGCTGTAAATATCATAATCGCTTCCGTCTGGTTTTTTATTTTCTTTCGCCCAGTTTTTCATGTATTCGCGAAGAAATTCTCTAAAATAAGTAGCCGTTCCTTCTTTATGACTTTCTGGATGGAAGTGTAAAACGATGGGTTGACTAGCCAATTGGTCTTTGGTGGCTTTATCCAAAATTCCATTTCTAACCATCTGTCCTAAAACCGTATTTCTTCTTGAACGCACTTTTTCAATGCGACGTAAAGGGTTAAAATAAGAAGGGTTTTTAAGCATTCCGATAAACATAGCGGATTCATCAACGGTCAAATCCCGAGGTTCTTTGCCAAAATATACTTTGGATGCCGATCGAATTCCAACGGCAGTATTTACAAAATCGGCTTTGTTGAGGTACATGGCAATGATTTCGTTTTTAGTGTATTGACGCTCTAGTTTAACAGCAATAATCCATTCTTTTACTTTTTGAATAACTCGGAAAAGTTTAAAAGTAGAACCTTCACCATGGAATAATAATTTGGCTAATTGTTGGGTTAGTGTACTTGCGCCACCATTGGAACCTAATTTGAGGGCTGCACCAAAAGTTCTTCGGGCATCAATTCCTGAATGTTCATAAAAACGCTCATCCTCGGTAGCTACCAATGCTTTTACTAAGCTTTGGGGCAAGTCTTCATATTTTATTGGTGTTCTGTTTTCGTTATAAAACTTTCCAAGTGTTATACCGTCTGAAGAGATAATTTCGGTTGCCAAATTAGATTCTGGATTTTCCAAATCTTCAAAAGAGGGCATACTACCAAAAAATCCCCATGATGCCAGAGTGAAAAACAAAGCCATTACGCCAAGACTATAAAAAAATAATCTCCAAAATTTATTTTTATAATAATTGATGTCTTTGACAGTAGTATTGTTTTTTTGTGCCATAATTTTATTCTGAAGATTCTATTCTAATACCCACATCCGAAATACCAGGAAGTGACGTTACGCCTTCAATTTTTCCGGTTTGTCTGGTTGCATGTTGTATGTGAATTTTATAAATTCCTTTTTGGGTAAAAGGTACTTTGTTTTTATAAAAAAGCTTACTTTCTTTAATATCCGAAAAGCCATCGCCAAGAAGTGTTCCGTCTGGATTTGTCATTTGATATTCTAGTGTATCAACTTTTACTTTTCTATTGGGTTGTTCCAATGAAACGATTAGAAACAAATTATTGAACGGATAAGCATCGTTATCTCTGACGTTTACATACAGATTAAAGAACTTTTTAGGGTCTAATTTTGGCAACTCAAAGGTTACAATACTATCTTTATTCCAAGTTTTTCCAACGGATTTATATTCGTCAAAAATTCTTTTCTTGTCACAAGAAATAACTAAAAAAAGTACTAAAATAAAAAGGATGCTATTCTTTATTTTCATTCTTTTTAATAATTATAGGTTTTTTGTGTGGTGGTTTAGCTTCGCTCCGTTCGCCTGTGGCTCGGGTTTTATTTTGATTTTGTCCTTGTTCTTGTGGTTTAATTTTCCCTTGCGCTTGTCCTTGACTTTGGTTTTGATTTGAAACTTTATTTTTGTTTCTATTTTTATTTTTACTTCTTTTAGGTTGGTCAAATCGAGTTAAACTTTCTTGTCCCATGGCATTATTAAAATCTTTTTCTGGTTCAATTATGGTTTCTATGGCATAATCTTCTAGCGAACTTACCTTAACTTTTTGCTTGTTTTCGGCAATTATTTCTCTAACTTGTTCAATATTTAACACATGCCAATTCGCAAAATTATCGGTATAAGCAAACCACATTAACCCTTTGAAAATATCTTGTTTTTGACAAATGGCATCGCCTTTTTCTGTTTTTAATTTGGTTTCAAAATCAGGAAAAGTTTTTAATGCATCCATATAAGTGTCTAACTCATAATTCAAACAGCATTTTAGTTTACCACATTGTCCTGCTAATTTTTGAGGATTTAAAGACAATTGTTGGTAACGTGCAGCAGAAGTATTAACGCTGCGAAAATCAGTCAACCATGTAGAACAACATAATTCTCTGCCACAAGAACCAATTCCGCCGAGACGCGCTGCTTCTTGTCGCAATCCAACTTGTTTCATTTCAATTCGGGTGTTAAACTCACGAGAATAGTCTTTGATTAACAATCTAAAATCTACTCGATCATTTGCGGTGTAGTAAAAAGTAACTTTGGAACCATCGCCTTGAAATTCGATGTCTGAAATTTTCATTTCTAGTTTGTGAATTATGGCAAGCTCACGCGCTTTTAC
>JAYVNT010000399.1:0-3662 GCA_043758285.1 Flavobacterium sp. | reverse complement strand
ATAAAGTCTAATTTAAACAAAATGAGCCCGATAAAATATCGAGCTCATTATTATCAAAATTAATTATAAATTTGTCCAAACTTTTGGGTGCAGTCTAGAAAGATTGGGATTTTTTATTGTAAGTAAGTTAAATAAGATTGTACAAACGTTTATTTTACTTTTTTAAGTACCGCTTTGAATGCTTCTGGATGATTCATTGCTAAATCGGCAAGAACTTTACGGTTCAATTCGATTCCATTAGCTTTTACTTTTCCCATAAACTGTGAATATGAGATTCCTTCTAAACGAGCTCCAGCGTTGATACGTTGAATCCATAAAGCACGGAAATTTCTTTTGTTCACTTTTCTATCACGGTAAGCATAGCACATTGCTTTCTCAACCGCATTTTTAGCAACCGTCCAAACGTTTTTACGACGACCAAAAAAACCTTTGGCTTGCTTCATTATCTTTTTTCTTCTTGCTCTTTTAGCAACTGAATTTACTGATCTTGGCATAATTTTTCTGTTTTTTTGTAGCAGGCGTACCGAATTTAATCAAGGTAACTTTGTTTGCCATACTCCAAGGTTATTAAATGATTTTTAACCTAAAGGTAAAAAGTTTAAAGTTTTCAGCCTCAGTTTTTAGTTTTAATACTGCCTACTGCTACTGCTTACTGAATACTAAATTATCCTTAATTGTTGTTTGATACTTTTCTCATCTGTTTTGTGAACCAAAGCAGAATGTGTTAAAGCCAATTTACGCTTTTTAGATTTTTTAGTCAAAATGTGACTTTTAAAAGCGTGTTTTCTCTTGATTTTTCCAGAGCCAGTTACTTTGAATCGCTTCTTAGCACTAGATTTTGTTTTCATTTTAGGCATTTTTTCCTAGTTTATTTAATTTAACTTACTTACTTTTCTTTTTCGGAGCAATGAACATAATCATTCTCTTTCCTTCTAGAACCGGCATAGCTTCTACTTTACCATGTTCTTCTAAATCTGTTGCCAAACGCAATAATAGTATTTGACCTTGTTCTTTATATATAATTGAACGTCCTTTAAAGAAAACAAATGCTTTCAACTTGGAACCTTCTTTTAGGAACTTTTCTGCATTCTTTCTTTTGAATTCATAATCATGCTCATCGGTTTGAGGTCCAAAACGGATTTCTTTTACTGTTATTTGAGTAGATTTTGCTTTTAGTTCTTTATCACGTTTTTTTTGCTGATAAATAAACTTTCCATAATCCATTAATTTACAAACTGGTGGAACAGCATTTGGAGAAATCTCTACCAAATCAACTTCTTGTTCTTCGGCTAAACGCAATGCATCAGAAAATTTAAACACTCCGGGCTCAATATTTTCTCCTACTAATCTAACTTCCTGAACGCCACGAATTAACTCATTTATTCTGTGGGCTGCTGTTTTTTCTACTCGAGGTTGATATCCTCTGTTGTTTCTAATTGCTATGGCTTTATTTTTTTAATTAAACTTCAAATGTTTTTAATGTTTTTCTTATTTCTTCATTCACTATTGCTACAAATTCTTCAATAGTAACCGAAATATTTCCTTTTCCTTCTTGTCCATGTCGACGAACAGAGATTGTTCCATTTTTCTCTTCTTCCTCACCAACTATAAGCATAAACGGCATTTTCTGAACTTCGGCTTCTCTAATTTTCTTCCCAATCGTCTCGTTACGGTTGTCAATTAGGGCGCGAATTTCGTGATTTTCTAGCAATTCTAAAACTTTTTTTGCATATTTTTCATATTTCTCGCTCAAAGATAATATAATAGCTTGTTCTGGCATCAACCATAAAGGGAAATTTCCTGCCGTGTGTTCCAATAAAATTGCAATAAAACGTTCCATCGAACCAAATGGCGCTCGGTGTATCATTACCGGTCTGTGTTGCTTGTCATCTGCGCCTTTATAACTAAGTTCAAAACGTTCTGGCAAATTATAATCTACTTGAATAGTTCCTAATTGCCAACTTCTTCCCAATGCGTCTTTGACCATAAAATCCAATTTTGGACCATAGAAAGCTGCTTCACCATATTCAATTACGGTATCTAAGTTTTTATCACGTGCTGC
The DNA here is from genome assembly GCA_043758285.1 of Flavobacterium sp. Taxonomy (GTDB): domain Bacteria; phylum Bacteroidota; class Bacteroidia; order Flavobacteriales; family Flavobacteriaceae; genus Flavobacterium. The sequence goes on along the minus strand of JAYVNT010000399.1, from coordinate 1,600 downwards.
ACTGATGATTGCATTTTCTGCTTTTTCCCAGTTTTCATCGCTCCCAATATATTTTTCTCTGTTCTCTTGATCACGTAACGATATTTGTGCCGTAAAGTTTTCAAATCCCAAAGAACCAAAAACATACAATACAAGATCAATTACTTTTTTGAACTCAGAATCCAATTGATCTGGTGTGCAAAAAATATGTGCGTCATCCTGAGTAAATCCACGAACACGAGTCAAACCATGTAATTCCCCCGATTGTTCATAACGATAAACAGTACCAAATTCAGCATATCGTTTAGGTAAATCTTTATAAGACCATGGGCGAACATTGAATATTTCGCAATGATGCGGACAGTTCATAGGTTTTAATAAAAACTCTTCTCCTTCAGCTGGCGTATGAATTGGCTGAAAACTATCAGCACCATATTTTGCATAATGACCAGAGGTAACATACAATTCTTTCTGACCAATATGAGGAGTTACCACTTGTTCATATCCACCTTTTTTCTGTGCTTTTTTCAAAAATTGCTCTAGTCTATCTCTCAAAGCGGCTCCTTTAGGTAACCACAAAGGCAAGCCTTGACCTACTTTTTGAGAAAAAGCAAACAATTCCAATTCTTTTCCAAGTTTTCTATGATCGCGACGTTTTGCCTCTTCAAGCAATTCTAGATATTCAGTCAAATCTTTTTGCTTTGGAAATGAAATTCCATAAACTCGTGTCAACTGCTTGTTTTTTTCATCACCACGCCAATATGCACCAGCAACACTCATGATTTTCATAGCTTTGATAATTCCGGTATTCGGAATATGTCCACCACGGCATAAATCAAAAAAGTTAGCATGGTCACAAAACGTAATTGTTCCGTCTTCTAAATTCGAAATCAATTCGATTTTATATTCGTTATTTTTATATACTTCTAACGCTTTTGCTTTAGAGACGGGACGCATTTTAAATTCATGCTTCTCTCTCGAAACCTCTAAAACTCTGTCTTCAATTCTTTTAAAGTCAGCATCAGTTATTTTAGTATCACCAAAATCAACATCATAATAAAAACCATTGTCAATTGCTGGTCCAAGAGTTAGTTTAATCCCTGAGAATTGCTCTTCCAAAACCTGCGCCATAACATGCGAAGTCGAATGCCAAAAAGCTTTTTTACCAGCTATATCATTCCAGGTATATAACACGAGTGAACCATTAGTCGTCATTTCCGTTGAAGTTTCAACAATTGTACCATTAAAAGCAGCCGAAATCACATTTCTAGCTAAGCCTTCACTTATGCTCAATGCAACATCCTTTGGTGTTGAACCTTTGGCAAACTCTTTAATCGACCCGTCAGGTAAAGTAATCTTTATCATTCCTAAAATTTTATGGATTGCAAATATAAGGGTTTAACAAAACACACACAATATAAATAAGTAGAATATAAGAAAGTATTTCTGTAGCGAACCTATAGTTTCTCATCAGTTATTGCTATTTTCCTCCTTTTGTTCTATTCTCGATAAAAGATAGGGAGATGCCGCTTCAATCGGTGCTAAAGAGGTTTTGTTGTTTTTGTTTGTCAAAACCTAATGTTCGAAACATATAAATCGGGTTTTCAGCGGTTTAAAAAAA
>JAYVNT010000398.1:0-11267 GCA_043758285.1 Flavobacterium sp. | reverse complement strand
TCAATTTCTCCTTCAATTATTTGGTCATCGCTTGTGTAGATATAATCGTCAAGCGTTGTCTTGATGCGTTTTACTTTGAAAGGCGTTAAGAAACCATCTTTAATTCCTTCTTTCAGAGAATAGACATAAACTGGTTCGCCAAAATATTTGTAAGTATCTACATTGTCTTTACGTTTTGGTGTTGCTGTTAAACCTAATTGAACCGCAGGCGAAAAATATTCTAAAATGCCTCTCCAGTTTCCTTCATCATTGGCTCCGCCTCGGTGGCACTCGTCAATAATGATAAAATCAAAATAGTCGGCTGGATATTGACCAAAATTCGGTTTCGGATTTCCTTCTTTGTCTTTGCCACTCATAAACGATTGAAAAATGGTAAAGAAGATGCTTCCGTTTGTTGGCACTTTTCCATCTTTCTTTACTTCGCTTGGTTTAATTCTTACCAAAGCATCATCAGCAAATGCTGAAAAAGCATTGAATGCTTGGTCTGCTAAAATGTTTCTATCTGCTAAAAATAAAATTCTTGGTCTACGTGGGACGTAGTCTGAGCCTGCCGAAGACAAGTTCCAACGGGTTTGAAACAATTTCCATGCTATTTGAAAAGCAATAAATGTTTTTCCTGTTCCTGTGGCAAGGGTTAATAAAATTCGTTGAGCATTATTAGCAACTGCTTCTAAGGTATTGTTTACTGCTATTTCCTGATAATAGCGAAGTTGCCAAGTGCCGCTTTTATCTTCAAACGGAACTGCTGCAAACTTCTCCCTCCACTCATTTTCAATTATCAATTGTCCATTATCAATTGAAAAAGTTTTATTCCAAAGTTCTTCGGGTGTTAAATAATCTGCCACCAAACCTTCGGCACCTGTTTTCATACAGATGCTGTAAATCTCTTTTCCGTTGGTGCTGTATGTGGTTTCTAAATTTAGTTTCTCGGCATATTGCTTGGCTTGTGCCACCCCTTCGCCTACGCCTAAATCATCGCTTTTGGCTTCTACAACTGCCAGTTTTATTCCTTTGTAAACCAACACATAATCGGCAGTCAGCTTTTTTGCTCTTATGCCACCTGTTTGTATTTTACCAGCGGTAATGTTGTATTCACGAAGGATTTTAGAACCCTCTACAACGCCCCAACCACAAGCCTTTAGCTTTGGGTCAATGAGTTCTGCTCTTGTTTCTGCTTCGTTCATAACATTCCTTTTAATAGCCCCGAAGGGGTATAATAAATTAACATAGGGTGCAGCCCTATGAAGTGGCAAAGCCACGACACACTAGCCCTGATAGGGCGGAATATCTCTTCCGTCATATTCATAAACGATGGGCTATACCCATCGTTTTTATATCTCGCCCTTTCAGGGCTAATCCCAAACATACTTCTCATCGTATTCAACATTATACTTTTTTAAAAATGCACGATATTCATCCTGAAATGTTTTCTTATTATGATGTTGGTGCTGATTAGTTATATATGCAATTACCGTATCTACTTCTGACGGATTTACCGAAAAAGCTCCATAGCCATCTTGCCAGTAAAAGTTAGCATAATCATCGCCTTTTGTTTTTATCCATTTAGATGAATGTGATTTTAATTCTTCCATCAGCTTCATTAATGCTATCTTTTTAGACAGCATACATAAGATATGTATATGGTCGGTGTAGCCTCCTACTTTTATAACCTGGCATTCTAACTTATTGCAGATACCACCGAGGTAGGCGTGTAGTTCTGCTTCTACAGGTGGATGTATCAGCGGTTCACGGTGTTTGGTGCTGAACACTATATGGATGTAATTTTTAACGAGTGATTGTCCCATAGTTATGAAATTAGAAATACAAAAGAGTAAAGCCCTGAAAGGGCGGTATATATTAGCGAGGGGTATCGCCCTTCGCTAATAGGTAAACCCATAATATCAAAGCCCTGAAGGGGCGTGATATGATGTGATGTATAAAGTATTTTTACCGTCATTTTTTATTACGCCCTTTCAGGGCTTTTTTTATTCTCCTTTTTATCTGATGGGCTATGCCCATCGTTAGCATCGAGGGGCGATGCCGCCTCGCTACTATAAAACACCCCTTCGGGGCTAAATAATGATAGCCCTGAAAGGGCAGCATACACCAACATAGGGCATCGCCCTATGAAGTGGTATAGCCACGAAACTAAGCCCTGAAAGGGCGATATATATACCTCTGTTATCATACTTCTGTACTTTTTTTCGACGGGCTACACCCATCGTTAGCAAATAATGCCCTTGCAGGGCTTGTTTTGTTATTCTTCATCTTATCCGATGGGCTGCGCCCATCGTTAGCAGATAATGCCCTTTCAGGGCTGCTTAATTCTCCGCTAAATGCTTTTTGCAAAACAGATTTTTTTAGTTCTTCCAAATCATTTGTTTTTTGCTGATAAATGGCTTCTAATTTTTTGGTCTCGGCTTGTAAGGCATCTAATTTTTGAACAATGGTTTGTTGTTCCTTCAATGTCATTTTCGGAAGCAAAAAACTTCTTAAAGCAGTTAATGAGACTGTTTTCTGTGCTGTTCCCGTTGCTGTGTCATTTGCTTGAAAAAATGCGTTTGGGGATAAAATCCAATAGTAAAGCCATTTACTACTTATGTTTTCCTTTGGTCTGATTAAACCAATATGTCGTTGGAAACAAAATTCAAAATCATCCTCAATCAAAACTGGAATACCATATGAACCCGTAACTGTATATAAAACATCACCTTTTCTCGGCTTTCTGTTTCCTTTTAATTTGTCAAAATATTCTTTTGGAACTTTGAATGTATCTGAGAAATCAATTTTACGATTTTGTTTATTAATGTTTGAAATAGTTATAAATGGGAAACCTTCATTTGATTTTGGTGGTGGCATATGGTCACCATCTGTAATATCTTTTGCTAACTCTGATAACTTCACCTTTTCCCAATCTCCATTTTCAAACACCCCTTGCAAATAACTTTCAAAAAGTTCTTTGGCGTTTAGTAGGTTATGTTCGGCATTGGCTTTTGCCTTGGCTATGGCGGCAAAGGCTTTGTCTAATATGGCTACTATGCGTTGTTGCTTGGGGAGTGACATCCATAAGAAAGGTTCATTTTTGTAATCCTTAAAATAAATATGTGGAATGGCTGCACCTGCAACATATTTTTTGAAATCAACTGACATCAAAGAATAGTTCAAGTAATCTAAATCGATATTCTCTTTTGGTAAAATGTATTGAAGTGTTCCGATAACAGAAGTAAATGCTTCCATTTTAGTAACTCTACCAACACCTGAACCATCTTTTACAATGGATAAATATGGTTTGTCTCTATGATAAAAACTCACATTTTTAATCAAGCCACTTGCCCCAAATATTGGATAATCACCTACATCATTCGCTAATTTATTTTGCGAAACATTTGAAGATGCACTTACACAAACATCACCGATTGTTTTTATTTCCCAATTCTTCATATCAGTTCCAAAATGTATTTTAATTGATAGTTGATAATGGTTAATTGACAATGGTGAATTGACCATTATCCATTGTAAATTGTCCATTATTCATTGTCTTCTCCTTTTTCGTAACCTTCGTAATAGTAAGATTGCTCAATACCTTTAAAAATTATTTCTCTATTGTCTATTTCGTCTGTTAAGTTAGCCATTAGCAAGGTGCGTAATTCTAAATCGTTAATTGGGCTGCGTTCCATTGCTTGCAAGTAAAGTTCTTTGCTTACAAACTGCCAGTTCACTAATTTTTTCAAACGAAATTTCAGTATCATATCCAACCATATTCGCATTGTTCTGCCGTTGCCTTCCATAAAAGGGTGAGCAATATTCATTTCAACATATTTGGTTATAATTTCTTCAAAAGTGTTTTCGGGCATTTGTTCCACTTTTTCCAATACTTCTTTTAAATACAAAGCGTTTGCAAATCTAAAACCGCCTTTGGCAATGTTCATTTTGCGTATTTGTCCTGCAAAATCGTATAAGCCACCAAAAAGATATTGGTGTATTTGTAGCAATCCTTTTGTTGTGCCAATTTCTATGTTGTCAATATCGCCTGTTTCAAATAAGCGATAAGCATTTTCTAAACTTTTTTTATCTATACTTCGCATAATGGATAGTTGATAATTGTCAATTGATAATTATTTTTTTGCATTTTGTTTTGTTGTTTTTATAATGGAAGTTAATAGTTTGAGAAGTTCAGTAACATCTGTTTTGATTGAATTAAAAGAACCATTATCTAAGTAATTTGATTGATGCAATAAGTCAAGCCAATAATCAGTTTCGTTGGCTTCTTTTAATGCTATTGCCATTTTATGAACAAAGTCGGCACTACTTTCCGCCTGTTCTGCTTCCCGAACCATTGCACCAATAGCCGTTCCACTTCTTAGCATTTGTTTGCTCAAAACATATTCCTTCTTCTCTGAAAGAAACTGATATGCTTTTACAATTCTCAAAGCAAAAGCAAACGACTTATTTTTTATCACATTCTCTTTCATCTGCCATTGTCAATTATCAATTGTAAATTATCCATTATCAACGCAGTTTCTTCATCCAGTATTTTCATTTCTTCCAAAATAACTTGAGGTTGCCGTAAGGCAACTTCTTCTTTTTTATTTGGATTTTTAGCACTCAGGTCAAAGGTAGTTTGGTTAATGCTTTTTACATCTATGTTCCAAGAGTTTTCGCTGTTTGCTTTAGTTTTTTGAAGTTCTAAAAAGTCTGCTAAATCCTTTTCATTTAGTGGGTTTCCCTTTCCTAAATTTCTATCTAAGTTTAATTGATAAAACCAAACTTTTTTTGTGGAAGAACCTTTTTCAAAAAACAATACAACTGTTTTTACACCTGCTCCTGTAAATGTTCCCTGTGGCAAATCTAACACGGTATGCAGATTGCAATTTTCAAGTATTAGCTTTCGCAAACTTACAGAAGCATTATCTGTATTGCTTAAAAATGTGTTTTTAATTACTACACCAGCTTTTCCTCCTGCTTTCATAATCTTAATAAAATGCTGCAAAAACAAACTGGCGGTTTCGCCAGTTTTTATGGGGAAGTTTTGTTGCACTTCTGCTCTTTCTTTTCCTCCAAAAGGTGGGTTAGCTAATACAATATCGTAACGGTCTTTTTCCTGTATGTCGGCAATGTTTTCAGCAAGCGTGTTGGTATGCACAATGTTTGGTGCTTCCACACCGTGCAAAATCATATTCATTGTGCCAATGATGTAAGCCAATGATTTTTTTTCTTTTCCGTAAAATGTTTTTTTCTGTAAGGTTTCAACATCTTTGGTGGTAAGGTTTTTAGTGCTTCGCAAATAGTCGTAAGCCTCCACCAAGAAACCTGCTGAACCTACTGCACCATCATAAATTTTATTGCCTATTTCGGGTGCTACCACTTTTACAATGGTTCTAATCAAAGGTCGTGGCGTATAATATTCTCCACCGTTACGCCCTGCGTTACCCATATTTTTAATCTTGTCCTCATACAAGTGGCTCATTTCGTGCTTTTCAGCGTGGGTTCTAAAACGCAGTTCGTCAATGCGGTTTATTACTTCACGCAAATTGTAACCGCTTTGTATTCGGTTTTTTAATTCGCTAAAAATCTCGCCAATTTTATATTCAATAGTGTCGGCACTTTCGGCATCGGCTTTAAATTTTTTGAAGTAGGGGAAGAGTTTAATATTTACAAAGTCAGAAAGGTCGTCACCTGTCAATGCTGTGTGGTGGTCAAGTTTTCCTTCTTTGTCTTTGGGTGCAGCCCATTTGCTCCATTGAAATGCTGCGTCAATAATGTTTGTATAAGTCTTGCCACTTAGTTCTGCTGCTGTGGCTTTGTCCTTTTCAAGGTCGTCCAAATATTTGAGAAACAAAACCCAAGAAGTCTGCTCTACATAATCCAATTCACTTCCACAGCCTGCGTCTTTGTGCAGTATGTCGTCTATATTTTTAAAGGTCTGTTCAAACATTTTTTTATTCTCTTTTTTATTGGTCGTAAAGGTAAATTTTTAAACCCTGTTTCTGTCAAAAGTTGCTCTCAAATTCTAACCAGTCCACTTGTCGGGTGGTGGGTGGGCTTTGGGTGTCCCGATAGCTATCGGGAGGCAAAATTAAATGTGATGCAAAAGCGTTGGCTTGTGTGTCGGCTTGCAGCTCTTTTAATTTTGCGAAGCGTTGGCTGTCTTTCGTTTTTCTGTCTGCCCAATGTTAGCACTGTCGGTCGTTTTAGGGTTGCACATAACGGAAGGTGGCTTGGAGAAAGACGACCCCTTAGGAGTCTTTCTCCAAACGATCAGTTGAGCGAAGTTACTGTTTTTAGTAACGTAGTTGGCGTTGCTACTCCAATATTTTTTAACACCATCATACACAAATGAAACTATTATTTATTGCACTTAGCAAGCCCGCTAGGCGAAGTCAATAATAGGGTTTTATGGGTGCTGTTTTAGAGGATATAAGTCAACTAAAAAAAATCTTGACTGTCCTTTTTTTTAGCTAACTTAGCCATGGCTTTACGTTGTCAAACGTTTGAAAGTAAACTTTCTGCGATTTTTATCGAGACTTGAAGCAAAATCCTTTTCACTTCCTTTACCTCTAAAATATCCCTAAAATTCATTGTCAAAATAACACGTAGGACTCGCCAATTTCGCTCCAACGGGTGGCTAAGTCTGACAAAACGCCATAAACTGAGCAGTTTCACCTGCTAATGCTTTGTCTATTGATGCTTTTACCAATGCTTCATTTTCACTTCCCCACAAAGTCCACCAATTTTTGTTTTTGAAGGTGCCAAAATCATCTATTTCCATTTGGCAAAGCCCATTGAAGTTCATAAACTGTATTTTACCTTCTATATCCAATACTTTTAAACAATCAGGACTGCTTTCTAAAACAGTGCGGTTAAAAAGTTCACTTACCTCAGCTTGTTTTCTAGCAGTAACAGCTTCAGTAATTTCAGACCCAATTAATATAATGCCATAAATTGTATTGTTATAATCACGCAATGGCTGATAAACCAAGTTGAAGTATGCCGTCTCCAATTTTTTTCGGCGTTGTAGTTGTACGGTTATTTCATTAGTGATAAAAGACATGCCCGTTTTGTATACATGGTTGAGTATTCTTTCTAAGCCAACTTTTAATTCTGGTGAAGCTTCAAATAGCGGTTTGTTAATTACTTCCCCGTAGGACTTCTGCCAAATTTCGAGTGCAATTTTATTCACACTCTCCACAATAAAAGTTGGGCCTTTAAGTGTGGTAATTGGCACTGGAGCTTGCAATATGGGATTTTGAAATTTAGCTTCGTTGGTATCCAATAGAATTTGATCAGCAAGAGCTAATATACTTTTATCTACTTTTGTTGTATCCATGACTAAGTAGACAATTTGAATTTTTATTCAAAAAGTCTGGTTATATGTTAAATAAGGAGCTTTTTTGAAGTTAAAGTCCACTAATCTGTGATTTAATGTGAGCTATTATTGCCTATATATATATATATATATTTAACAACCAACAGTTCAGTGGTATTACATTCCTAACAAATATAAAATTTCTATATTTATAACAATATTATTTGGTTGAACAATTCTAAAAATTTGTGTAAAAATCTAATTCTTATAAGAAATTAAAGCAATTAATAAGCTTTTAGATGAAATCTTAATTTTCTTTTAGTTATTTTTCATACACGTACAAAAGAGATCAAAATCTTTTATGAAAAATTGGACTTTCTATTGCTAACATATACTAATAATCCTCAAACTTTTTGACCTATCATCAACAATCGGCTCATAACTTCCATCCGCTTCGTTATAAAACTGTACTTCTAATAAGGTAAACAAAATTCCACAATGTACCTCTATATCAGGAATCAAAATAGTAATATTTTCCACATCAAAAACTTTTCCATAAAAGAGCCAATTACCCGTAATCAATTGGCTGGCTTTCGTTTCAAAATCAAATTCCAAAACAGCAACCCTAAAACCAATACAATTCGCACCATCCGGAAAAACAATAGAACGGACAGTCAAATTAATTTTGTTTTTTCCTCGCTGGCTAAAAACTAATTGAGAAGCAGTAAAAAAACTATCTGGGTTAAACTCATAATCTTTCAGCAGCTGCCTTCCCGCATCATTCTTCAATGCATGCACTAAATTCCGTTCACCATAAACAGATACCAAATCATAAGTCATCACCTCTCGCATCTTCTTGGTAAATGAATTCACTACCGCCAAATTATTTTTCTTGGGTAAAAGTTCCTTTAGCACCATTCTAACTGCTTTACACAACGAAGAAACCTTCCCAAACTCCTTAGCGTTATTTCGACTTTTAAAATACTTGGCATCGTTTTTAAGCGCCTTAGTTGTAAAACCACTCTTCCCCCGAATTATTATATCGTCATACAATTTATAAATAACATAGTCATCTATACGCTTAGGTAACTTCCCTTCAAAATCTGTTATTTTTGCCATAACTTTTTTAGTATAACTATATCCTTACTGTATGGTTACTGTATGGTTACTTCATATATACCCCGTATATACGTCATGGTTGTGGTACCCTAAACTTTTTACAAATAAGCCGCAATTATTTATAAATCTTGCAATTTCTAGGTAAACACATTACAAAATTAATACATAACCATGATTTTAGAATTATCTTAGCAGATCATTTTTGAAAAACAATGAAAAAGTCTTTCTAATTAATACTTTATAATTAATTTCATTTTGAATATAAAATTTAATACAAATACTATGCGTGCATAATAAATATTTTGTATCTTTGAATTTCGAAAGAAATCGATATAGTACAACCATGAAAGACAAAACCATAGATTATATACTCCGCGCTACTTGGCAAGCCGTTGCCAGAATGTACAACGAAGAAGCTTCCAAATTTGAAGGTTCTATGGCAATTGGATTTGCCTTATTAAGTATTGACAAAGAAGACGGAACACCATCGACTTACGTAAGTAACCGAATGGGAATGGAAGCAACCAGCTTAACAAGAACATTAAAAACGCTAGAAGAAAAAGGATTAATCGTCAGAAAGAAAAATCCAGACGATGGTCGAGGTGTATTGATTTTCTTAACAGATTTTGGAAAACAAATGAGAGCAAAATCTAAAGAATCAGTCATTAAATTTAACGAAGCAATCCGAGATAACATTCCTCAAGAAAAAATACAAACTTTTATGGAAGTTTCCGAAATGATTAATGAGTTGATAGCGGAGAAAAAAATATTTTAAAAGTACAAAGTACTAAAAACAAGGTATAAAGTACTAAAACTAAAAACAAACTATAAACAGTTTATAAATGAAACGAACTATCAAAAAAGTGGCAATAGTCGGATCTGGAATTATGGGTTCGGGCATTGCATGCCATTTTGCTAACATCGGATTAGAGGTTTTGCTCTTGGATATTGTTCCAAACGAACTGACCGAAATCGAAACCAAAAAAGGATTAACGCTTGAAAGTAAAGCCGTTCGCAACCGAATTGTGAATGATCATTTATTCAATGCTTTAAAATCTAACCCATCACCTATCTACAGTCAGAAATTCGCAAGCCGCATAACTACAGGAAACACCACCGATGATATGGCTAAAATTGCCAATTACGATTGGATTATCGAAGTGGTTGTAGAACGTTTAGACATCAAGAAACTGGTATTTGAACAAATAGACAAATTCAGAAAACCGGGAACATTAGTAACTTCAAACACGTCTGGTATTCCTATCAAATTCATGAGTGAAGGGCGAAGCGAAGATTTTCAAAAGCATTTCTGCGGAACCCATTTCTTCAATCCAGCTCGATATTTAAAGTTATTCGAAATTATTCCGGGACCACAAACTTCTACCGAAGCATTAGACTTCTTGTTTGATTACGGTTCAAAATATCTTGGTAAAACTTCGGTTGTAGCCAAAGACACTCCGGCTTTTATCGGTAACCGCATTGGAATTTTTGGAATCCAAAGTTTGTTTCACTTGGTAAAAGAAATGGGTTTAACCATAGAAGAAGTGGACAAATTAACAGGTCCCGTTATTGGTCGTCCAAAGTCGGCTACCTTCAGAACGGTTGATATTGTTGGTTTAGATACTTTGGTGCATGTTGCTAATGGTTTGTATGAAGGTTGCCAAGATGATGAAGCACACGAATTATTCAAACTACCAGATTTCATAAACAAAATGATGGAAAACAAATGGCTTGGTAGCAAAACAGGACAAGGCTTTTACAAAAAAGTAGATAAGGATATCTTGTCCTTAGATTTGGATACGTTGGAATATCGTCCAGCTAAGAAAGCGTCATTTGCTACACTAGAATTGACAAAAACAATCGATAAACCAATTGATAGATTTCGTGTTTTAGTTAAAGGAAAAGACAAAGCAGGCGATTTCTACAGAAAGAATTTCGCTGCCATGTTTGCCTATTGTTCCAACCGTGTCCCTGAAATCACTGACGATTTCTATAAAATTGACGATGCTATGAAAGCAGGTTTCGGTTGGGAAAACGGTCCGTTTGAAATCTGGGATGCCATCGGTGTTCAAAAAGGTATCGAGTTAATGGAAGCCGAAGGTTTAAAACCAGCTACCTGGGTTCTCGAAATGATTGCATCAGGTACAACTAGTTTTTACGCTGTAAAAGAAGGAAATACTTATTACTACAATATCCCAACCAAATCTCAGGTTAAAGTTCCTGGACAAGAAAGTTTTATCATCCTGAACAACATCCGCGAAAGCAAAAAAGTGTGGAGCAACAGCGGTGTTGTAATTGAAGATATAGGTGATGGAATCTTAAATTTAGAATTCCAATCCAAAATGAATACAATCGGTGGCGATGTTTTAGTCGGAATTAACAAAGCAATTGATTTAGCTGAAAAAGAATATAGCGGTTTGGTAATAGGAAACCAAGGAGCAAATTTCTCTGTCGGTGCCAATATCGGAATGATTTTCATGATGGCAGTCGAACAAGAATACGACGAACTAAACATGGCAATCAAAATGTTTCAAGACACAATGATGCGCGTTCGTTATTCCTCAATTCCAGTTGTTGTAGCTCCACACGGAATGACACTTGGTGGTGGTTGCGAAATGTCGTTACACGCGGATAAAGTTGTGGCTGCAGCAGAAAGTTATATCGGTTTGGTTGAGTTTGGTGTTGGAGTAATTCCCGGCGGTGGCGGTTCTAAAGAAATGGCTTTGCGTGCATCTGACTTATTTCATAAAGATGATGTCGAGTTGAATGTATTGCAACAATATTTCCTAACCGTAGCGATGGCAAAAGTATCAACTTCTGCTTATGAAGCTTATGACACAGG
>JAYVNT010000397.1:0-11307 GCA_043758285.1 Flavobacterium sp. | reverse complement strand
CTGAAAAATCAGGTTATACTAAAGTAAACGATTCGACCGAAACATTATCGTTCAATATAGATAAATCCGAAGCACTTTATGGTGGTGGCGCAAGAGCATTGGGCATGAACCGTCGCGGCAATCGTATGCAATTATACAACCGCGCGCATTATGGTTACGAAACCAAAGCCGAGTTGATGAATTTCTGTATTCCGTTGGTGATGTCATCCAAATTATACGCCGTTCATTTTGATAATCCTGCGATTGGTTATCTTGATTTGGATAGCAAAAAAAACAATACGTTAACGTATGAAACTATTTCAGGGCGAAAAACTTATCAGGTAATCGTTGGCGATAATTGGACGGATTTAGTTTCGAATTATACTGATTTAACAGGAAAACAACCGTTACTTCCACGCTGGGCTTTAGGGAATTTCGCAAGTCGTTTTGGCTATCGTTCCCAAGAATCTGTAGAAGGAACTATCCGCAAATTTGAAGACAATAAAGTTCCTGTTGATGCTATAATTCTCGATTTATATTGGTTTGGTAAAACTATTAAGGGAACTATGGGAAATCTGGATTGGGACAAAGACACATTTCCTGAACCTGATAAAATGATTGCCGATTTGAATACAAAAGGTGTAAAAACTATTTTAATTACTGAACCTTTTATCCTAACAACCTCATCTAAATGGCAGGAAGCTGTAGATAAAAAAGTATTGGTAACCGATAAATTAGGAAAGCCAGCAACATGGGATTTCTACTTCGGAAATACTAGTGTTGTCGATATTTTTAAACCCGAAGGTGCAGCATGGTTTTGGAATGTGTACAAAAGGTTAATCAATCAAGGTGTTGGCGGTATGTGGGGCGATCTGGGTGAACCCGAAGTGTTCCCATCCAAAGTAATTACGGCTGGAGGAAAGGCTGATGAAGTACATAACATTTACGGACATAATTGGGCAAAACTAATCGCAGATGGTTATAAAAAAGATTTCCCTAATCAACGTCCGTTTATCTTAATGCGTGCTGGTTATTCTGGTTCGCAACGTTTTGGGATGGTGCCATGGAGTGGCGATGTAAGCCGAAGTTGGGGCGGTTTACAAAGCCAGATGGAAATTGCATTGCAAATGGGAATGCAAGGATTAGGTTATATGCACTCTGACCTTGGCGGATTTGCAGGCGATTATTTTGACAACGAATTGTATCTACGTTGGTTGCAATATGGTGTTTTCAATCCTATATTTAGACCACATGCTCAGGAAGATGTAGCATCTGAAGTTGCCAAAAAAGATATTGTCACTTTAGCAAAAGCCAAGAAACAGGTAGAATTGCGGTACCAATTAATGCCTTATAATTACACTTTGTCATTTGATAACAATCAAAAAGGAACGCCATTAATGCGACCTTTGTTTTTTGAAGAACCGAATAATCCAGCATTGACAACTGTTGCCGGCACCTATTTTTGGGGAAATGACTTCTTGGTAACGCCAATCACGAAAGCCGGTGTAACTTCAACTTCTATTTACTTTCCAAAAAGCAGTAATTGGTTTGATTTTTATACGAATGAAAAACACTTAGCTGGAGCAACAGAAAATATAACTGTAAAAGAAGATTATATCCCGACATTTGTGCGTGGCGGAAGTTTTATTCCAATGATTGAAACGATACAAAACAGTTCAAAATATTCATTAGCCAACTTTAATCTGCATTATTATTTTGATGAAACTGTAACCAATTCTTCTAGTAAATTATACAATGATGACGGCGCAACCCCAAATGCTTTTGAGAAAGGACAATATGAAATCCTTAATTTTACGAGTGCAAACAGTGGTAAATCATTAGTAATAAAACTAACCACAACTAATGGCAAAAATTACACATCAACCGATAAAAATGTTTCTGTATTAATTCACAACATCAAAGCCAAACGCATCTTTGTTAACGGTCAGGAACAGCTTTATAAAACATTTGCCGAACCGTTACAAGTGAATGTTACTATGACTAAAGGGACAACTCAGGAAGTTAAAATAGAATATTAAAATGAAAAAGATACTCCTATTATTAGCGCTACTATTAAGTGCTACAACATTCGCTCAAAAGAAAAAACCTGTAGCTAAAACACCTTTTGTTTGGGAAAGTGCCAATGTATATTTTATCGTTACCGACAGGTTTAATGATGGCGATAAAACCAACGACCACACTTATAACAGAAACAAACCAACTGGCAAACTGCGTGGTTTTGAAGGTGGCGATATTCGTGGGATTATTCAAAAACTTGACGAAGGTTATTTCACCAATCTTGGTATCAACGTGATTTGGATGACACCAATTGTCGAGCAAATTCATGATGGTGTTGACGAAGGAACTGGTTTTACCTATGGCTTTCATGGCTATTGGACACGTGATTGGAGCTCGATTGATCCGAGTGTGGGAACCAAAAAAGATTTGACGGAACTTGTTCAGAAAGCGCATGCTCGCGGTATAAGAATTATGCTTGACGCCGTGATTAATCACACCGGACCAGTAACATCAGAGGATAGCGTCTATCCGAATGATTGGGTTCGTACTTCGCCAAAATGTACCTATAAATCGTATGACACCTATATAAACTGCACGCTTACTGACAATCTACCGGATGTGAAAACAGAAAGCAATGAAGCTGTCGCATTGCCTACTTTCCTTGCCAATAAATGGAAAAAAGAAGGTCGTTATGATAAAGAAATGGCTTCGCTTGACGCCTTTTTCAAGAAAACAGCGTATCCAAGAGCACCGAGATATTACATCATGAAATGGCTGTCGGATTATATTACCGATTACGGGATTGATGGCTACCGTATAGATACAGCAAAGCATGTTACCGAAGATGTTTGGACTGATTTTAGAAGAGTATGCGATATGAAATTTGCCGAATACAAGAAAAACAATCCAAAGAAAGTCTTGGATAACAATGCATTCTTTACCGTTGGCGAAGTGTATGGCTATAATATTGGTGGCAAAAAGTTCTATGACTTTGGCGATAAGAAAGTAAACTATTTTGACCATGGCTTTACGGGTTTAATCAACTTTGATTTTAGAAACGAAGCCAAGATGAACTATGAAGACCTCTTTTCTAAATACTCAAACATCCTGCAAAATGATTTAAAAGGCAATACCGTGATGAATTATGTATCGTCTCATGATGATAGCTATCCGTTTGACAAAAAAAGAGAAAAGACGTTTGAAAGCGGCACCAAATTATTATTGGCTCCAGGTATTTCGCAAGTCTATTATGGCGATGAAAGTGCGCGTTCATTAGACATAGAAGGTGCCACTGGCGATGCTACGCTGCGCTCGAATATGAATTGGGATGACATTGCAAACAATAATTCAACTAAAGAAGTGTTAGCTCATTGGCAGAAGTTAGGTTTGTTCCGAAAGAAACATCCTGCCGTTGGTGCTGGCATTCACAAACGAATTTCAGCATCTCCTTATGTATTCAGTAGAACATTTACCAAAGGAAAATACTCTGATAAAGTAGTGGTTGGTTTGGATTTAGAAAAAGGTCAAAAGAGCATTCCTGTCGGAACCATTTTTCCAAACGGAACTAAAGTAAAAGATGCCTATTCGGGTACAACTACAGTCGTTACTAAAGGAAAAGTAACAATCAACAGCAACTTCGGAATTGTTTTATTAGAAAAACTATAAGATGCACAAGATTGGTCATCGCGGTGCAAAAGGATATGCTGCCGAAAACACCTTGGCATCTTTCCAAAAAGCAATTGACCTTGGCGTAGACGGCATTGAACTCGATGTGCATTTAAGTTTGGATGGAGAAGTGATGGTTATTCATGACGAAACTGTTGACCGAACTACTTCTCATAAAGGTTTTGTTAACCATTATACGGCTGCAGCATTAGAAGACCATGGTATTCCAACTCTGGAAGCGGTTTTTGATTTAGTCAACCAGCAATGTTTTATCAATGTAGAACTCAAAACTTATGAAACTGCCGATAAAGTTGCCGAACTTATCGAACGCTATGTGGCTGAAAAGCATTGGCAATACGAACAAATCATTGTCTCAAGTTTCGATTGGAATGCGTTGCAACAAGTACATTTCATCAATGATAAAATTCGAATTGGCGTTTTGACTAACACCGATTTACAGTTGGCAATGGCTTTCGCCAAATTCATTCGCGCCTATTCTCTTCATCCGTATTATCATCTGATAACGACTGAAAACGTTGCCCTGATGCAATCCATGAATTTTAAAGTCTATCCGTGGACCATCAATGAGCCGGAAGACATTATCTTTGTCAAATCGTTAAACGTTAACGGTATTATTACTGATTTTCCAGATAGATTATGAACACAAACTTCGATATAATCATTGTTGGCGGCGGCGCAGCGGGTTTCTTTACAGCAATCAATATTGTAGAGAAAAATCCAAAGCTAAAAGTAGCTATTCTTGAGAGGGGCAAGACCGTTTTAGAGAAGGTTCGCATTTCTGGTGGCGGTCGTTGCAACGTTACACATGCTTGCTTTGTGCCTAATGATTTGGTAAAGTTTTATCCACGGGGCGAGAAAGAATTGCGTGGCCCGTTTCATCAATTTTGTTCGAGCGATACTATTGACTGGTTCGAGAAGCACGGCGTAGCATTAAAGATTGAAGATGACGGACGCATGTTTCCCGTTTCGGATAGTTCGCAAACCATAATTGACTGCTTTCTTTTGGCAACACAAAAGCTGGGCATTCAAGTATTAACCGGTCAAAGTGTCCAATCTATATTCAAAGCTACCGATTATTGGAAAGTAGAAACCAATCACGAAATGTTTGCTTGCGATAAACTGATTATGACCACGGGAAGCAACCCCAAAATATGGGAAATGCTTACCCAATTGGGGCATAGCATCGTTCCGCCCGTTCCTTCCCTATTCACTTTTAACATCAAAGATGCCCGCATTAAAGACCTTATGGGACTTTCGGCTTTCGCCAATGTAAAAGTAAAAGGAAGTAAATTAGAAGCATCCGGACCGTTACTAATCACGCATTGGGGAATGTCTGGTCCGGGAATTTTACGGCTTTCGGCTTGGGGTGCACGCAAATTATTTGATAAACACTACCAATTTACATTAGAAGTCAATTGGCTCAACAAAATATCATTTGAGGAAGCGATAGATACTTTGAAAAACCTGAAACAAGAACATGCCAAGAAAGCCGTAAACAAGAAATCGCCGTTTGAATTTCCGAATAGATTATGGGAAAGCTTAGTTTTGGCTTCTAATATTGATGCCGATACCAAGTGGGCAAACCTTTCTAAAAAACAATTAACCAACTTAGCCAACCAACTTACCCATGGCGAATTTCAGGTAAATGGCAAAAGCACCTTTAAGGAGGAGTTTGTGACCGCTGGCGGGATAGACCTCAAAGAGATTAACTTTAAAACGATGGAAAGCAAACTGCACCACAACCTGTACTTTGCTGGCGAAATTGTAAATATTGATGCTATCACAGGTGGTTTTAACTTTCAAAACGCTTGGACGAGTGGGTTTATTGTGGCAAATGCCATAAAATAAATAACAACACTGCTAGTACCTGCAGGAGTATGCCCTAAAAAGTTTAAATCATAGCACCTACCTACAGGTGTACGCCCTAAAAAGTTTAATTTATAGCACCTACCTACAGGAGTATGCCCTAAAAAGTTCAAATCATAGCACCTACCTACAGGTGTATGCCCTAAAAAGTTCAAATCATAGCACCTACCTACAGGCACATGCCCTAAAAAGTTCAAATTACAGCACACTCCTATAGTGTTTATCACAATTTAGTAAATTTTTATCTGTTATTTTGCTTATTTATTAAATTATATTTATTATTTTTGATTTTTATCTTTTGTTTTTTAATAATCTAAAGACATTTTAGATAAAAAACATAACATTAATAGTAACCAATAATTTATTTTAACTATGGCAAATGAAACAACCCCTTTAGAAGAAAACCCAAAACCAAATACTAAAAGCAATGTGCCCGTTGCCGATTTAGATTTTGGAAAAGTAGCCAAAGATGTTGCTGACAAATGGACAACAACACCAGTTATTACATTACTATGGACTACTGCTGCGGCATTTTCAGCAGATGCTGTTGCTTATAACAAAGAACTTTCAAAAAGAATGCAAGTTGGTAGCACCAGACCACAAATTACACAAGCATTATCTGAACTAGATAACCAAATAGATGATGGCTTGTCGTATGTAAAAGGATATATTACTGAAAAGTACAAGAAAGAATCGGCAGCAAGTTATTATCCTGCCTTTGGCATTGTACATAAATCTAATAAATACATAATACCCACCGATAGAAACAGCCGTTCAGCAGCAATGACCATGATGCTAGAAGCATTGGTAGTACACGGTTTTGATGCTAAAGAATATGGCACCGACTTCTGGACACCTATAAAATCAAAATATGATGATTTGTTAAACCAAGCCACTTCTACAGACGGCACCGTGTCAACCAAAGTAAGCAGTAAAAACACTTTGAAAGCATCGCTTAAAGTAACTATGAACAGTTTAATTAATGTGTTAAAAGGAAATTATCCTGACACCTACAAGTCAGAGCTTCGCGCGTGGGGTTTTCAAAAAGAGAAATATTAGTACTACTTCCCGTCTTGTTTCAAAAAGCGAGACGGGAATTGGTTTACCTATTCAACCACCAAATACTAAAGTTGAGTACCATAGCAAAACTTACCCAAGCCAAGTACGGAAGCAATAAAACTCCTGCTACTTTGTCTATTTTCTTAAAAAGAACATAGGTTTCGAATAGCATTAGCAATAATAGAAAAATTTCTATTAATGCTAAAAAAGGATTGTGTAATCCGAAGAAAACATACGACCACAGAGCATTAAGCCCAAACTGTATCGCGAAAAATCCAAGGGCTCTTTTGACTGCTTTTTGCTCATAATCGCTAGTCCAAACCAGACCTGCTGCTATTGCCATCATAATGTATAACAAAGTCCAAACAGGTGCAAATATCCAGTTGGGCGGATTGAAAACTGGTTTGACCAATGTTGGGTACCATGTGGTAATACTATCGCGAGTAACCATTCCTGACAGATAGCCGATGGATACACAAAACACAATGAGGAGAACTATTTTTAAAATCTTTTGCATAAGACGCTATTTTATACCTTCAAATATAGTGAATGAAAATCAGTTGTTTTTATATTTGAGATTAAGAGGAGAATGTCCAGTGGACATTCGGTTTTAGCAACTGACAAATTAAATAAAAATTATTCACTTATCTTTGCTTAAAATATCAAATCTATGCTGTCCGAAAAGGATTTTATTGCAAAACCATATTCATCTACAATAGAAAACGGGAGTTTTCAATGGAGTGCACCAAGTAATATTGCTTTGGTAAAATATTGGGGCAAAAAGGAAAATCAAATTCCGGCAAATCCATCTATCAGTTTTACACTAAACCATTGCAAAACGATTACCAAATTGGCTTTTGCCAAACACTTCGACAAGCTCGGTGTGACAGATAAGTTTTCATTTGATTTGTTATTCGAAGGCAAACCCAAGGAAGATTTCAAACCAAAAATCCAGAAATTCTTAGAACGCATTGCAATCTATTGTCCTTATTTGAAAGCGTATCATTTTACCATTGACACCGAAAATACATTTCCGCATAGCTCTGGTATTGCCTCTTCCGCATCCGGAATGGCAGCATTGGCAATGAACATCATGAGTTTAGAAAAAGTGCTACATCCAAACATGACTGAAGCGTACTTTTATCAAAAAGCATCTTTTTTAGCCCGATTAGGTTCAGGAAGTGCTTGTAGAAGTATAAAAGGAAGCGTTGTCGTTTGGGGAAATCATGCTGAGATAAATGGTAGCTCTGATTTGTTTGGTGTAGAATTTCCATCGGACATTCATGATAATTTCAAGAATTATCAAGATACAATTTTGCTAGTTGACAAAGGCGAAAAGCAGGTTTCGTCAACCGTTGGACACGATTTGATGAACAATCATCCTTTTGCCGAACAGCGTTTTGCGCAAGCACATCATAATTTATCGGCTATCAAAACCGTTTTAGAAACGGGAAACATAGACGACTTTATCAGCATTGTAGAAAGCGAAGCCCTGACTTTGCATGCCATGATGATGACTTCCATGCCCTATTTTATTTTGATGAAACCCAATACGTTGGAAATCATTAATCGCATTTGGAAATATAGAAGTCAAACCAAAATTCCTGTCTGTTTTACCTTAGACGCAGGAGCAAACGTACATGTTTTATATCCCGAAAACGTTAGAGAAAGCGTTTTGCAATTTATTAAAGGCGAATTAGTTGGCTTTTGTCAAAATGGTCAGTATATTTGTGATGCAATAGGAAATGGGGGTCAATTGATAATTGATAATTGATAATTGATAATTGATAATTGATAATTGATAATTGATAATTGATAATTGATAATTGATAATTGATAATGCAAAATTAAAAAGTGATGAAGGAAAACATTATTAAAGACAAATCTTTTGTATTTGCCATTGAAATTGTTGCCCTTTATAAAATCTTAGCCGATAGAAAAGAATTTGTTTTGTCTAAACAGCTATTACGTTCAGGAACATCAATTGGAGCAAATATTAGAGAATCTGAACATGCACAAAGCAAAGCCGATTTTATTCATAAATTATCTATTTCTTTAAAAGAAGCAAACGAAACAGAATATTGGTTAGATTTATTATTTGAAACTAACTATTTATCCGAAAATGAATTTCAAAAGATTAAACCAAAAATAATAGAAATATTAAAATTGCTTACTAGTATAATTAATACTTCAAAAAACAAAATCAATTGATAATGGATAATTAACAATTGAAAATACAAAATAATAATAGGGATTTTAACTATCAATTATCCATTGTTAATTATCCATTATTAATTTTAAGATATGAAAGGACCATTATTTTACTCAAAAATTCTTCTCTTCGGAGAATATGGGATTATCAAAGATTCTAAAGGTTTATCAATTCCATACAATTTTTACAATGGCGCACTGAAAGTAGATGAAAATCCAACTCCAGAAGCCATCAAATCAAACACAAATTTAAGACGATTTGTTACCTACTTGGAGCAATTGCAAAGCGAACAAGCTGGCTTAGTAACATTCAATTTAGATGCTTTAAAAACTGATGTTGAAAGGGGAATGTATTTCGATTCTAGTATTCCACAAGGCTATGGTGTTGGAAGTAGTGGTGCTTTAGTCGCCGCGATCTACGACAAATATGCCAATAATAAAATCACCGTTTTAGAAAACTTGACCAGAGAAAAATTGTTGCAACTCAAAACAATTTTTTCTCAAATGGAATCTTTTTTCCATGGCAAAAGTTCAGGTCTTGATCCACTAAACAGCTATTTAAGTATTCCAATTCTCATCAATTCCAAAGACAATATTGAAGCCACCGGAATTCCATCACAAAGTACAACCGGAAAAGGTGCCGTGTTTTTGTTAGACTCAGGTATTGTTGGTGAAACTGCTCCAATGGTTACTATTTTCATGGAAAAACTAAAAGAAGAAGGTTTCCGAAAAATGCTAAAAACGCAATTTGTAAAATATACCGATGCCTGTGTAGAAAACTTCCTTGGAGGCGATATGAAATCACTTTTTGCCAATACAAAACTGCTTTCAAAAGTTGTATTAAGCAACTTCAAACCCATGATTCCAGAAGCTTTTCATGGCGTTTGGCAAAATGGTATTGACACTAACGATTACTACTTAAAACTTTGTGGTTCTGGCGGTGGCGGTTACATTCTAGGTTTTACCGAAGATTTAGAAAAAGCCAAAATATCTCTTAAAGATTATAAATTGGAAGTGGTTTACCAGTTTTAATTTATTCCAAAATGCTAAGCAGAAAAACCAACTATTTACTACTGAAAATTTTCAGTATGTTTTCTGTAATTCGCGGTTATAACATTCCCATTATTGCTTTAGCTCAATACCTTTCTGCTATTTTCATTTTGGCTCCAGAAAAAAGAGCATTAAGTATCGTACTTGACTTCAACCTATTTATTATCGTTATAGCTTCAAGTCTAACCATAGCATCGGGTTATATTATCAATAATTTTTACGATAGCGAAAAGGATTTAATCAACAGGCCAAACAAATCAAAATTAGATCGCTTAGTCAGTCAAAAAACAAAGTTACAAGTTTATTTCACAGTGAACTTTCTAGTATTCTTGATAGCTTTTTTTGTGTCATTTCGAGCTGTATTATTCTTCTCTTCCTATATTTTTCTAATATGGTTTTACTCGCACAAACTCAAAAAAATATCTGTCATTGGAAATCTCACGGCCGCTTTTCTTGCCGTTTTACCATTTTTTGCCATTTTATTGTACTATAAAAACCTCTATCCGGAAATTTTTGCAAATGCCGCTTTTCTATTCCTGCTACTGTTAATCAGGGAAATGATAAAGGATTTAGAAAACATCAAAGGTGATATTGCAAACAATTATCAAACCATTCCAGTACAATTTGGAGAAATTTTTTCGAAAAGAATAATAACGCTACTAACGATTTCAACCATTATTCCCATCTATTTCTTGGTCGAAATTTTTGAAGTTGGCTACATGGACATTTACTTTTATGTAAGCATGATTGTTTTAATTTTCTTTCTACAAAAACTCTGGGAATCTAAAACCAAAATTGACTATTTAAAACTTCACAATATTTTGAAATTTTTAGTAGTTTCTGGTGTTTTTTGCATTGTCTTAATAAATCCAGAAGTACTAATTCACGGAAAAAGATTGTTGAAGTTTTAGTTTATCAATTAATCGAAACATTCCATGAGTTTAGCCCAGATTGAAGCCACATCTCCCGATTTTTTATCTGGAATATAGCGAATAGCTTGAAATAGCTTCGAAAAGAAATCGAAATCCGTATCTTTGCACAAATTACAGAATTTATGAATAACAAGGAAGGCAACAATAAGCGAAGTGGTTCACGTCCAAATAGTTCGAGACCAAGTTCAAATAAGTCAAAACCTGCCATGGCAAAGCGTGCACAAGGACCAAAAAAAGTAAAACCAACTACTAAAGTTGAAGCTGCAGCGAAAGATAAAGTTGAGAAAAAACCAAACCAAGCTGCTAAAAGACCAAAAGTGGCTGACGAAATTCGTTTGAACAAATACATCTCAAATTCAGGAGCGTGTTCGCGACGTGATGCTGATATTTACATCCAATCAGGCAATGTTAAAGTAAATGGAATCCCAGTTACCGAAATGGGTTATATGGTAAAACCTGGTGACGTAGTAAATTTTGACGGCGCAACATTAACGCCAGAGAAGAA
>JAYVNT010000396.1:0-3703 GCA_043758285.1 Flavobacterium sp. | reverse complement strand
TTTATAAAAGTTACCTTTGCACCCAATTTAAAATACAATATGAATAAATTTGAACAATTAGGTCTGAATGAATCGTTACTGCTGGCGATCAAAGATCTAGGATTTGAAAATCCGTCAGAAGTGCAAGAAAAAGCGATTCCAGTACTATTGGAACAAAACACAGACTTAGTCGCATTAGCACAAACAGGTACAGGGAAAACAGCAGCTTTTGGTTTTCCGCTAATACAAAAAATTGATGCTGAAGACAAGAGTACACAAGCATTAATTTTATCCCCAACGCGTGAGCTATGCTTACAAATCACCAACGAGATTAAACAATACTCAAAATATGTAAAAGGTTTACATACAGTGGCAGTTTATGGTGGTGCAAGCATTACAGACCAAGCCAGAGAGATTAAACGTGGCGCACAAGTAATTGTGGCTACTCCAGGTAGAATGCAAGACATGATTAATCGTGGCTTAGTAAACATTAAAAACATCAATTTCTGTATTCTTGACGAAGCAGATGAGATGTTAAACATGGGATTTTATGAAGATATTGTTTCAATATTATCAGACACTCCAGATGAAAAGAATACTTGGTTATTCTCAGCAACTATGCCTGCAGAAGTAGCGCGTATTGCGAAGAAGTTTATGAATAACCCAGCAGAAGTTACTGTTGGTAGTAAAAACTCAGGTGTTGCAACAGTTTCACACGAGTTTTATTGTGTGAATGCCCGTGACCGTTATGAAGCGTTGAAACGTTTGGCCGATGCTAATCCAGATATTTTCTCAGTGGTTTTTTGTAGAACCAAACGAGATACTCAAGCTGTAGCCGAAAAATTAATTGAAGATGGCTACAGCGCAGCAGCATTGCACGGAGATTTATCTCAAGCGCAACGTGATGGCGTAATGAAATCGTTTAGAGGTCGTCAAATACAAATGCTGGTTGCAACTGATGTTGCGGCTCGTGGAATAGACGTTGATAATATTACACACGTAGTAAACTATCAATTGCCTGACGAAATTGAAACCTATACACACCGTTCAGGAAGAACTGGAAGAGCTGGAAAATTAGGAACTTCTATCGTAATCATCACCAAAAGTGAATTGCGAAAAATTTCTTCAATCGAAAGGATCATCCAACAAAAATTTCAAGAAAAAACGATTCCATCTGGAATTGAAATCTGCGAAATTCAGTTGTTGCACTTAGCCAACAAAATTAAAGATACCGAAGTTGACCACGAGATAGACAACTATCTTCCAGCCATCAATGAAGTACTTGACGGACTGTCTAAAGAAGAATTAATTAAGAAAATGGTTTCTGTAGAATTCAATAGATTTATTGCATACTACAAAAAGAAACGTGATATATCTGGTGAAGGTGGTGAAAGAAGCGAAAGAAGTTCAGAGCCAAGAGAAATCAGAGCTGGAGATCCTGTTCGTTATTTTGTTAACATTGGTTCTCGTGATGATTTTGATTGGATGCAATTGAAAGATTTCTTGAAAGACACGCTTGACTTAGGTCGTGATGATGTTTTCAAAGTAGATGTAAAAGAAGGTTTCTCTTTCTTTAACACGGATGGCGAACATACCGAAAAAGTAATGTCTGTCCTCAACGGATTTGATATGAACGGTAGACGTATAAACGTAGAGATTTCTAAAAACGACGGTGGAAGCCGTGAAAGACGTGACCATAACGGAAGAAGCGGTGGCGGATTTAGAGGCGATAGAAATTCAGGCGGAGAACGAAGAAGTTCAGGTGGCGGAAGTTTCGGACCAAGAAAAGAAGGTAGTGGAGGTTTTAGAAGCTCCAGCAGCTCAGCTCCAAGAGAAGGTGGTTTTAGAAGTGACAGAAATGCTGCTCCAAGAGAAGGTGGTTTTATTCCAAAAAGTTTTGGGACAAAAAGAGAACCAGGTTCAGCTCAAAGAGAAGAAAAAGCACCGAGACGTTCTGAAGGTTCAAGTGATAATCCAGCTGGACGTTCGTTTGAAGCTGCTAAAAGCAGAAGACCAAGAAAGAGCTAAAGCTTAGCATTACGAATTCGTAATTACGAATTCAGTGATTAAAAAATTATATAACTCCGTTTTATCTCAAGCAATGAGTAAGACGGAGTTTTTTTAGGTGTTTGCTCCATTTTGTTAATTTTGTTCTAATTCTGATACCAAACTCAATAATATCTTAAAAGAGTTTCATACTTTTAAACCGTCAAAACTTGTCATGAGATATATTACTCTTTTCTTTTTATTTCTACTTTCCTATAGTGCATTGGCACAAAACAATTCGTTATCTCAAAAAGTTACTGGGACTATTATAAACGATAATACCTTGTTGCCAATTGCCAATGTTAATGTTATCAATATTAATAAAGTTAAAGGAACAGTTACCGATAAAAAAGGTTTTTTTGAATTAGAAGTAAGTGTTAGCGATACCTTACAAATCGTATTATTGGGATATCAATCTTTGCGTGTTCGTGTGACGAACGACTGGCTGAAGAATGGAACAGCCAAACTCCAGTTAACCGAAAAAGCAATTGCCTTAGAGGAAGTCATCGTAAAAAAATACGACTTAACGGGTTATCTCGAAATAGATTCTAAACTCATTCCTGATAGAGAAAACTACCGCTACAGTATTTCGGGTTTATCACAAGGTTATGAAGCCGGCGACACATCACCAGGTGCTTTTACCAGAGTTTTAGGTTCTATCTTTAATCCTGCAGATATGTTGTATAATTTCTTTGGCAAAAAAACCAATGAACTAAAGAAATTAAAAACTATGAAAAAGGATGATACAGTTAGACATCTCCTAGAGTCTAAGTTTGATAGAGAAACTCTTGGCGTATTACTTGGTGTGGATAAAAAAGAAATCGCCGAAATACTTGCTCGCTGTAGTTATTCAGAAGAGTTTGTCAAAACCGCCAACGATTTGCAAATCATGGATGCCATCAGCGAATGCTATGAACAGTATAAGGTGTTGAAGAAGAAGTAGTTTTCTTTTAAAGTTTATCCCTTTTTACTTTTCCCTTTCAGAATAATACCGCTCCTCAATCCGATTAATATCCTTAATCGTGTTCTTCGCCCATTCCAAACGCTTTACCAGAATTTCCTCTTCGGATAGTTGCCAATTGATAGTTGATTTATGCAATCGGCTCATTAGGTTTTGAATAATAATAGCCGCCGAAACCGAAATGTTCAAGCTTTCTGTAAAACCCACCATAGGTATTTTAAGAAACCCATCGGCATTTTTCAATACTTCTTCTGATAAACCATCACGTTCCGTTCCGAAAAAAAGCGCACTTGGTTTGGAGATGTCAAAATCATCAAGCAAACAATCATTCTCATGTGGTGTGGTGGCAATGATTTGATATCCCTTGCTTTTCAGACTCGAAATGCAATTAGCAATACTTTCAAAACGGTTGACATCTACCCATTTTTGGGCGCCCATTGCTATTTCTTTATCAATAGATTTAGTGTAGCGTTCTTCAACAACGTTGAGTTCCTGAATACCAAATACTTCGCAACTGCGCATCACCGCACTGGTGTTGTGCAACTGAAAAATATCTTCCATGGCAATGGTGAAATGATTGGTTCGTTTAGAAAGCACGTCTAGAAAACGTTGTTTCCTATTGTCAGTTAAAATAGTTTCGAGATAGGCGAGGTAGTCTTTGTCAATCATGGGTAATTCCTTTTTACTTTATACAATTCGATCCAGAGTTTTCGGGTG
>JAYVNT010000395.1:0-3704 GCA_043758285.1 Flavobacterium sp. | reverse complement strand
GTTTTCTTCTTTTCTTTTACTTTTATCCAAAAGATAAGTATGGCAATTATACATGTGCCGCCATCAACCCAAAACAACCCTTTGTAGCCAATACCCATAATGATTAATCCACCCAAAGCGGGTCCGGCAGCAAAACCAAGATTGATTGCTAGCCGAATTAAAGTTAGTGCGCGTGTTCTGTTTTCGGGCTTGGCATACGCGCCAAGCGATACAAACATGGCGGGACGAAACATGTCGGCGATAATCATTAGCAGAAACATACCAACGCAAAGACCAACAAAGCTGGTGATGAATTGTACAAAAAACAATAAGATGCCTGTGGTAAGCAAACTAAATATCATAATGCGATAGAAGCCAATTTTGTCTGAAAGTTTGCCGCCAAGCCACGAACCAATGATGGAACCTGAACCAAAACAGACCATGATCCAACCGACTTCGCTGTAGGTAAAATGCAAATCTTCTTTTAGGTATTTGGATAGAAAAGGCAATACCATTGTTCCAGCACGATTGATAAAAGTGATGAAGGTTAATATCCAAATTTCTCTAGAGAATCCTTTAAAGTTGTTGATGTAGCGTTGAAAAGCGGTTTTGAGCATTGATTGTTGATTGATTTTGCAAAGGTAAAAAACTTTGCTACTTTTCTATTAAATTTACACATGCAACTTTACAACCTTCATACGCATAAATTTACGAACAATCCTTCTATATTGGAATTGGTTAATCAATATCCGTGGGAGTTTGATGAAGCAATACCACAGTTTTCTATTGGTATTCATCCTTGGTATATTAATGAGGAACGGTTGGCAACTGATTTGAAAACAATAGAAGCTAAATTATCTTTAAAAGCATGTTTGGCAGTAGGTGAATGTGGATTGGACAAACGCATAGAAGTACCCATGGCGTTGCAGATTGATGTGTTTGAAAAGCAAATTGCGCTGGCTGAAAAGTATCAAAAACCTTTGGTATTGCATCTTGTTGCTGCGTTTGACGAACTTATGGAAATTAAAAAGCGTTTGAATGTTTCGGTACCGATACTTATTCATGGGTTTTCAAAGAATGCGGAAGTGGCAAAGCAATTAGTTGCGCATGGTTTTTATCTTTCGTTTGGGAAATACTTATTGCGCAATCCCGAATTAAAACAAGTTTTTGAAGCTGTCCCTAACGATAAATTCTTTCTTGAAACCGATACTATTGAAGAAACACTAGATGAAGTGTATGCTATGGCGGCAGGGTATAAAAGCATGACGCTAGTTGAATTACAATGTCAAGTGGAAGCTAACTGGAAAAGCATTTTTGGATAAAAATTATAAATGGTATTAAGGTATTTCTATTTTTCAAATACTACTGCATCTGTTTTAGCACCAAGACTGTCTAGTGCTTTTGAAATTGCCTCTACAAATCGTGGTGGGCCACAAACATAAAAGTGTTGTGAAAAATTATCTATTTTTTCTTTTAAGAAATCAGTATCTATCTTACCATTTTCATAGCCGCCTTTTTTTTCGTCCGTGAGTGTATTGATAAAATTATCACCAAGTATTTCATCTAATTCTTTTTCCAGAATGATATCTCTTTCAGTCTTATTGGTAAAAATTAGCATGTTATTTGCTATTTTATTTTCAGAATTTAACTGTCTAAGAATGGCTATAAAGGGTGTAATTCCTGCACCTCCGGCAATAAAAACGCCTTCTCCTTTGTATTCAATTGCTCCCCAAACATCACGGATAATAAGTTCGTCACCATGTTTTAGTTTTCCTAATTCTTTGGTTATTCCGTTATGGTTTTCGTAAATCTTAATTGTAAATTCAAGATGATTATTGTCATTCAAACTTGTAAAAGTAAAAGGACGCTTTTCGTTCTTTAGAGCCGATGTGTTAATGGAAACTTCCGTTGCCTGTCTTGGTTTGAATTTATATTGATGTGGCTTTTGAATTGTGAACCGTTTTACATCATGGGTAACGTTTTCTACTGAAATTATTTTTACAATGTGATTCATGCTATTAGGGTTTATCGGTTGTTACATCTTGGGCCAATGTGGCATCATCTGGTGTTTTTTCCAAATCTTTATTTAATGTATAAAGTGCTTCGGGTGTTGCTTTTTCACCACCTGATATTTTTATTTTGTCTAATAAACTTAGGGCTAACGTTTCCTCTTCTGTCTGTTCTTTTACAAACCATTGCATAAAATTCCAAGTGGCCCAATCTTCTTCAACTAATGACAATTTTACTATTTTATAAATTGCTTTTGTATTATCTACTTCGTGTTGAAATACTTTTTCAAAACAATTGTACACACTTGTTGGCTCTGCTGGTGGTGCTGGAATTGCAAGAACTTTAACTTTTGCACCTCTTTTTAAAATGTATTCTATTATTTTCATCATGTGGTTTCGTTCTTCGGCGGCGTGTCTAAAAAGGAAATTTGCTATTCCTCCGTATCCTTCATTGTCAGCCCATGCTGCGTAGGATAAATATATTTGAGAAGCAGAAGCTTCTTTTGTTATTTGGTCATTTAATGCTTGTGTAAGCGTATTCGAAAGGCGGTTGGTTTTCATTTGATTATGATTTAATTATAGTTTGATAAAAATAATACATATGTAATTAGAACTATTGTAAAATTATGGAAATCAATTATATAATTCACACTCTAAGTGTGAGTTGTATTGTAAACTAAGGACAATCTCTATGTTTTTTTGGTGTTTTGTTTATTCGCTACCTTATTTTATTTAAATTATAGAAATTATTTTAGTGAAAAATATGCGGTTCCAAAGTTTGCCACTTTTTGAAGCTACGTAGCTTTAGTGGTTAGCTTATCTGAATAATTTGTTTTGGATTCCGATCACGATTTATATAAATCTTTACTACAATTATATAAACTCTTTTTCTATCAAATCCGTATATTTACTCCGTATGAAAAGCAATGAAGTAATTATTATCGGCGGTGGTTTGGCAGGGTTGACAGCAGCACTTCATCTTTTAAAAAACAACCATAAGGTATTACTTTTTGAAAAGAACGAATTCCCAAAACACAAAGTCTGTGGCGAATACATATCCAATGAAGTCCTACCGTATCTACAATCCTTACAACTAGACTTAGAAACATTACAACCCAAACAAATTATAAAATTAGCCTTCTCATTAGTTTCCGGAAAAACTGTTACCACCAGTTTACCACTCGGCGGTTTTGGCGTTAGCCGCTTTGCGTTAGACAATTACCTCGCTAAAGAAGTCTTAAAAAGAGGCGGCACTATCGTGCAAGAAACCGTTTCTAAGGTGCAGTTTCAGGAAGATAAATTTCGAGTAACGACTAGCAATAGTGTCTTTTATGCCAAAGTAGTTTTGGGTGCTTTTGGCAAACGTTCTAATATGGATGTTGACCTAAAGCGAAAGTTCATTAGTAAACCATCCAACTGGTTGGGCGTAAAAGCCCATTACAAAGTTCCTTTTGCAGACGATTTGGTTGGTTTGCATCATTTTAAAGGCGGTTATTGTGGCGTGTCTAAAGTAGAAACTGATTTGGTTAATATTTGCTATTTAGGAAATTATGAAACCTTCAAGAAACATAAAAACATAACCGCTTACCAAGATAAAGTAGTATGTGAAAATCCGCAGTTGAAAGCCATTTTTAGTAAAGCCACAATACAATTTGAAGCACCACTAACCATAAGTCAGATATCTTTTGAACCCAAGCAAAGTGTTGAAAACAACAT
>JAYVNT010000394.1:0-3709 GCA_043758285.1 Flavobacterium sp. | reverse complement strand
TCAATCACCTTTTTTTTTACAAAGTATAAATTACATATCAATATAATTTTATTGCTTTTTTGGTTGTTTGTAGTTTATAACGGTCTAACATCCGAAGATTTCAAACCTATTAAAATAGCGCTACCAATATTATTTATACTTTTATGTATCTTCAATATTTATAGAGTAATAAAATCTTCAAATAAATAAAATCAAATCCAGAATTATAACATTCTGGATTTTTTTTATCCAATCCGCAACCCATTCTCTACCTTCAAATCAGAGGAAAGCAACACAATATCATCTTGGTTCACCGAACCTAAAACCAAACAGTCGCTCATAAAGTTCCCTATTTGTTTCTTCGGGAAGTTGACCACCGCAACAATTTGTTTGCCAACTAATTCTTCTTTGCGGTACCGCTTCGTAATTTGGGCAGATGATTTTCTAGTACCCATAACACTACCAAAGTCTATCGTTAGTTGATACGCGGGTTTTCGTGCTTCCGGAAAATCATTGACTTCAATAATCGTCCCGATGCGCATTTCCACTTTTTCAAAATCGAGCCAAGAGAGGTTTTGTTCCATAACCAATTGAGTTTGTATCATTTTTATATAGTTATAAATATAGTCAAAACATTTTATTTCCTTACTTTTAAAACATTAATTACAAGTAGTACTAAATAGGTTGTATTTTTTATGAAGATAGCACTTTATACCAATGAGTTTCCGCCACATATTTATGGTGGCGCAGGCGTGCATATTGATTTCCTTAGTCAAGAATTAGCCAAATTGGCTGCTGTAGAAGTGCGTTGTTTTGGCAATCAAGACGAGCAACTACCATCCATGAATGTGTCAGGAATTCAATCGTCTTTAACCAAAATGCACGATGACAGTAATCCGCATAGCAAGATGTTTCATAACTTGAGCAAGAATGTAGCAATGGCGCAACACACTTTGCAAGCAGATGTTATTCATTGTCATACGTGGTACACGCATTTGGCGGGTGTATTTTCAAGAGAATTATTGCAAGTGCCTTTAATTTTAACCACACATAGTTTAGAAACCCACCGTCCTTGGAAAGTAGAACAATTGGGCAACGGTTATTTCCTCTCTCGCTGGATTGAACAGCATGCCTACAACACGGCGGATGGCGTGATTGCCGTGAGCCAACAAATGAAAACCGATGTGGTTGAAGCGTATGGCATACAACCTGAAAAGGTAACCGTTATCCATAACGGCATTGACCCTGAGTTTTACAAACCCACCTTTGATACGCAATTGTTAGCGGACTATGGCATCAATCCCAACATTCCTTTTGTGCTTTTTGTGGGCAGAATTACACGTCAAAAAGGGATTTCGCAATTGATATCAGCAGCGAAATACTTTACTAAAGATTGTCAGATTGTATTGTGCGCCGGTGCGCCCGATACACCAGGAATAGAGAAAGAAACCGAAGCACTTATTGCCGATTTAAAAGCACAACGCAATGGTGTTATTTTAATATCGGAAATGCTACCTCGCGAAAAGATTAAAGTGTTGTACAGTCATGCCCGGGTTTTTGCTTGTCCATCGCTTTATGAACCCTTTGGAATTATTAACTTAGAGGCGTTGTCCTGCGAAACACCTGTTGTAGGCAGTGCCGTTGGCGGTATTCCTGAAATCATTGAAGAAGGGAAGACCGGTTTTTTAATTGAACTAGAAAGTGTTTCAAGAACTGACTTCAATCCAAAGAATGCAACAGCATTCCAACAGCGTTTTGCTGAAAAAATCAATCAATTGTTGGAAGATGAAAAGCTGGCTACTCAAATGGGAAAAGCAGGAAGAGAAAAGGTTTTAGAAAAATTCAGTTGGGAATCTATTGCCAAAACCACATTCAACTATTATCAAGAAGTAATTGCTAAATTTGAAAAAGAAAAAGCATAAAAACAATCCTTAATTCTTTAAAAAATGAACAACAATACATTAGCCATCATTCTCGGCGGCGGACAAGGTTCAAGATTAGCACCATTGACAGAAAGTCGTTCCAAACCTGCCGTTCCTATAGCAGGGAAATACCGTTTGGTTGACATTCCGATATCCAATTGTATTAATTCAGATATTAAAAGAATGTTTGTTTTGACGCAATTTAATTCCGCTTCGTTGAACCAACATATTAAAAACACCTATCATTTTAGTCATTTCAGCACCGCATTTGTGGATATTTTGGCGGCTGAACAAACGCCCGATAATCCAACTTGGTTCCAAGGTACGGCAGATGCTGTGCGCCAATGTATGCAGCATTTTATGAACCATGAATTTGATTATGCTTTGATACTTTCGGGTGATCAATTGTATCAAATGGATTTTAATGCCATGATTAAAGCGCATCATGACTCCAAAGCAGCTATTACCATTGCTACTTTGCCCGTTAGTGCTAAAGATGCACCTGATTTTGGAATCCTTAAAACCGATTCGGAGAATTTCATTACTTCGTTTATCGAAAAACCAAATACAAGTTTATTGCCCAATTGGACTTCGGATGTGAGTGAAGAGTCTAGAGCAGAGGGTAAACTTTACTTGGCTTCGATGGGAATTTATATCTTCAATAAGGAATTGTTGGTTGAATTAATGAAAAACCCAGATACCAAAGATTTTGGAAAAGAAATCATTCCGCAAGCCATTGGAAAACAAAAGATATTGAGTTACCAATATGAAGGGTATTGGACTGACATTGGAAACATCGATTCGTTTTTTGAAGCTAATTTGGGCTTGACTGATGACATTCCAAAATTCAATCTTTTTGATAATTCGAGCAAGATTTATACTCGTGCAAGGGTTTTGCCACCGTCAAAAATTACCGGCTCATCAACAGTTGATAAATCCGTTATTGCTGAAGGTTGTATCATTAACGCAACAACAATTGAGCATTGTGTAATTGGCATTAGAAGCCGAATTGATTTTGGTTCAACCATTATAAACTCCTACTTAATGGGTAATGATCATTATCAAAATTTAGAAGAAATCAGAATCAATAACCTTCAAAACATCATTAATATCGGTATCGGTGAACGTTGTTTTATCAATAACACTATTGTAGATAAAAATTGCAGAATTGGCAATGATGTTCGGCTTAATGGCGGCAAACATTTAGAAGATACCAATACTGATTTGTATACGGTTAAAGATGGTATTATTGTAGTTAAAAAAGGAGCTGTTTTGCCTAATGGGTATACCGTTTAGACTAAAAAATCCTCTCGATTTTAATAACGAGAGGATTTTATTTTTCTATTTCATAACAACATAATTGTAAATCAGTTCTGCTTGCAAATCTTCTAAATGCGCTTTCTTCTGCATTCGCGCTACGATTGGCTTCCACTCTTCGACTGAAAATTCTTTAGTATCATATAGTCGGTGACATTTGGCACAATTGTTTTCATACAGACTTTTGCCTTCAGCCAGTTCTGGCGACAATACTGTTGCTTCTATGCTTGAAACAGTTGGTGCTGGTCTTTTAACATCCATTGTTGGCACACTCGATTTTGAGGCACAAGAATAAATAAGTACGGCTAAAACAACCAATACTATTATTTTATATTTCATGACTTATGTTTTATTGTTTGAAGTAAATGTATAAAAAAATCCCAACTGCAAACTTAGACTGCCCCCAAAAAGTTAGACACTATTTGGGGGTATTTTTATGGAAAGAAAAGTAAAATATGATTATGCGTTTAAACTTGAATGTGTAAAATTAG
>JAYVNT010000393.1:0-3712 GCA_043758285.1 Flavobacterium sp. | reverse complement strand
GTTACGGCAATTGTTCCGGCTTGCGAAAATTCCGTTGATGCATTATCATTTTTGCCAAGCGATGTTATCCAAAGCTATGCTGGACATTCCATCGAAATTATCGATACCGATGCTGAAGGAAGATTGATTTTGGCTGACGGTTTATCGTACCTTATTAAGAATTACAAACCCGAAACAGTGGTTGATCTAGCAACCTTAACAGGAAGTGTCGTTGGAACTTTGGGCTACGAATGTGCCGGATTGTTTACCAATAACGAAGGACTTTCCAAAAAACTACAACAATCTGGCGATGCTATAGGAGAACGCTTGTGGCAATTACCGCTTTGGGAAGCATACAAACCGGACATCGAAAGCGAAATTGCCGATGTAAAAAACTATTCAGGCAAACCAGTTGCTGGAGCCATTTCTGCCGCTAAGTTTTTGGAATTCTTTACCGATAATCACGCTTCATGGGCACATCTTGACATTGCCGGTGTCGCTTTTGGCGATGATGAATTTGCAAAGACAAAACATGCCACAGCGTATGGCGTGCATTTAATTACAAACTTTATTGAAAATTTATAGCATATGGAAAATGTTACTAAAAACTTCGTTTGCATTTCCAATTATTTCAAAGGAAATGATTTTTTAACCAACCTTAAGAAACAAGGAAATCGAGTGTATTTAATTACCTCCGAAAAACTTCGTGACAAACCTTGGGCTTTCGATTATATAGATGAAATTTTTTTCATGCCAGGCCAAGATGTCGATTGGAATTTAGAGGAATTGCTCGCAGGAGTTGCGGGTTTAATGCGTCACAAAAAGATTGATGGCATAGTTGCCTTAGACGATTTTGATGTTGAAAAAGCCGCTTATCTCAGAGAAAATTTAAGAATGCCCGGCATGGGACAAACCACAGGCAGATATTTTAGAGATAAATTAGCCATGCGAATGAGAGCCAAAGATGCTGGCGTTCCAATTCCCGCATTCAGTGCCTTGTTTAATGATGAAGAAATCAATCAGTTTGCGGATACCGTTTCGCCGCCATGGGTTTTAAAACCGCGTTCCGAGGCTTCCGCATCGGGTATTATGAAAGTACATTCCAAAGAAGAGTTATGGCAAAAAATCCATGAATTAGGCGATACCAATCGGTTGAAATACCTTGTAGAACAATTCAAACCCGGCGCAGTATATCATTGTGATGGATTGAATTGGAAAGGAAAAACAGTATTCTCCATTACATCACAATATTTGGCAACACCAATGGAGATTTCACAAGGTGGCGGAATTTTTAGAAGTGCCAACATTCCCTATAATTCCAAAGATGACAAAGACATCAAGAAAGTAAACGAGCAAGTGCTGAAAGCTTTTGGGATGATGCATGGTGCCAATCATACCGAGTTTATCAAATGCAATGACGATGGAAAAATCTATTTCCTCGAAACCGCCTCAAGAGTTGGTGGCGCACATCTTGCCGAAATGGTTGATGCTGCCTCAGGTGTAAATCTTTGGAGCGAATGGGCAAAAATTGAAGATTGTATAGTCAAAGACAAAGAATACAAACTACCCACGATAAAAAAAGATTTCGCTGGAATTGTTTTAACGCTTTCCAAGTTTGAACATCCAGATTTATCTGGGTTCAACGACAATGAAGTGTGCTTTAGAGTGTCACTAGAGTATCATGCCGGACTGATTGTAAAAAGCGATAATCATAATCGTATTCGCGAATTATTGGATAATTATGCGGAACGATTAATCAACGATTTTGCCACTGTAGCTCAGCAACAAGCTGTGAATAAGTTACATTAATAATTGTGACACCTAAAATCTACAAAAAAAACAATTTCCACAAACACACCTTTTGCATTTGGAAAGAAGTTCCATTTGAACAAGTTACTAATTTAAAAATCAGCTACACAAGTCATTCGGGAAGTCAATACATTTTTACTACCGAAGGTTTGTACCGCATATCCAATCATTGGGGAAGAGTGGCAAATTGTCATTGGCGATTAATTCCCTTAGCAGCGTTTAAAAGACAGCACACTATTGTAGCTTTCGCCAATTGGACTGATTTTTATTCAAATGATGATACTTCTAAATTATTTTTTATCAAAGTAGATTTTAAAACGCAAGAAGTCAATTTTCATCACAAACTAAGCGTAGAAAAAGATAAAAAGTTAGTCTTTCGAAATGCTAAAGAAACGGCTAAAACAATCAGAACCATTAAAGAAGTCCTAATCGAAACAGATTGGGCAAAGCACTTAAACTTTACAGATTTGGAAGTTTTGAGAAAGGAAATCATTACCAAATTAGTTGAAACAGAAAAGAGTTTTTTGGAGGTGAAGAAAACTTACATATGAACTTGTAATTCCGAGGAACGAGGAATCGCATCAAGTTATTTTGTTATGAGATTCCTCGTTCCTCGGAATGACAAACTACTATTACCTCTCAAACATCCCAACCGTTCCTCCAACCCAATCTTTGTCTTTATTGAATTTAACACCTATCATTTCACCACGGCTCAAGCGAACCAGATTTGTAACTAGAGTAGGTGATGGGTCGTCTTTTCTCCAAACAGCAAGTAAGCGAATCTCCGCTTTTACTTTACCATCCGGCGATTGAATGATTGGTTTGTAGTTTACTTTTTTCTGAAGTATATATAAATCTTTTGCGGTAACCGCTTCAATATCTCCTTTTTTGATATGAAAAATAACACCGCTTCCAGAGAAAGAAAACAATGGTTTCAAAACATAATTCTCCAAATCTTCTGGAATTTCCTTTAAGTCAGAAAGCAAAGTAGTTTCTATAAAATATTTACCTTTCAAATACGGCAAAATAAATTTACTAATCCGGAAAAACCAATTCGGATGTCCTGCCCATTCCACTTCAACATCGGAAGAAAAATCAAAGTTCAGTTTCAAATCCGTGCGCAAATCTAATTCGTCAAAAATAACACGATTATAGATGCGCTTCACTAAAACTTCGTTCCCTTGCTCATTTTTGTAGAACAATTGTTTTCCTTTTTGGATTAACTCAGTCACACATACAATTGGAATGCCAATATCACGATGACAATAGTTGAAATCAATCTTAGTATTTTGTTTTTCGGGTTCTACTTCCAACAGAATTACATTCTCCTTTGGATGATTGTTGCAAATCACTTCTTCTATTAATTGCAAATAGGTTTCCTGAGTAAGTCCATTTAAAAATGGTGTAAGTTCAGAAAGAAAAGGGTAGTGGTTGACAAACTTTTGCGACAAATGATTTTGAAAATTAAACAACGACGGAAATCCTTGCACTTCAATCAACTTCGGAACAATTTCGCCATCTTCTTCACAAATCCCAAAATCAATCGCTAAAAAAGTAGTATGATTATCTTCGTTAGGCACTTTTCTGTTAAGTTCCAAAGCTCTATTTGTCATTGCTTTGAAATCGTCTCTTTGAATAAAATCAATCACTTGCTGACTGGCTTCAAGCAATTGTTCTTTCAATTCCTTCGTAATAAAAAAAGGAGTTTCCCCAATACGAAACGTCACTTTATAATCAAAATCAGCAGTAATATCATCAATAAAGTTAGTGTACTTAGCTTCAGTAAAATTGTTGTTGAAAAGTTGTCTGTATTTGAAGTTCATTTCTTGAGTATAATACTTTGATACTAATTAGATAATATCTTCTTAGTTTTAATCAAATCATTGATGGCAATACGCAGAAAATTTGGAATAATCGTTTCATT
>JAYVNT010000392.1:0-3724 GCA_043758285.1 Flavobacterium sp. | reverse complement strand
CATCTGTAATTACATATTTATGCAAACAGTCTTCAAATAAATCTTTGGTTGTTCGTTTGCCGTGTTCATTCTTTGCTGCATTATCTGCAAATATCGGTGTACCTGTAAAGCCAAATAATTGAGCATTATTAAAAAACGCTTTGATTCGTTTGTGGGTTTCACCAAATTGACTTCTATGGCATTCATCAAAAATGAACACGATACGCTTGTCTTTTAAGTCTGCCATTTTTGCCTCATACTTCAATTTGCTAATTGCTGTGTTTAGCTTTTGGATAGTAGTTACAATGAGTTTTGATTTCTTGGCTTCACCTTTTTTGTTAACATAAGTGTCTATAAATTGCTTTACTAAGTTTTGAGTATTATCTGTTCCGTCTATGCAATCTTCTTGAAAACTGTTGAATTCTTTCGTAGTTTGGATATCCAAATCTTTTCTGTCAACCACAAAAACAACTTTTTCAATATATGTCAAGGCCATTAAAATTTGGCTCGCTTTAAAACTTGTTAAGGTTTTTCCTGAACCAGTGGCGTGCCATACATAACCATTTTTTGCTGAGTTTTTTACTCTTTCAATTAAGGCTTCAACCGCATAAAATTGATAAGGACGAAGCACCATCGGAATTTTATAAGCTTCATTCAACACTATGTATTTACATATCATTTTACTTAGATGGCAAGGCTCTAAAAATGTATCAGTAAAGCCATTTAGTATATTTGAAAGTCTTTTATTTTGATCATCTGTCCAGTAAAAAGTTTGTTTAAAACTTTGGTACCGGTTGTTAGCAAAATACTTTGTGTTTACTCCATTACTAATAATAAAAATTTGAACAAACTGAAACAGAGCTGATCCAGCACCAAAAGAATGGCGTTGATAACGGTTGACCTGGTTAAATGCTTCTTTGAGTTCTAATCCTCTGCGCTTCAGTTCTATTTGCACCAATGGCAATCCGTTTATAAGTATTGTAACATCGTATCGGTTTTTAAATTTTCCCTCCTGGCTTACTTGGTTGGTTACTTGGTATTGATTTTGACACCAATGCTCAATATTTAGAAATTCAAAATATAGATCTTTATAATTATCTCTAACTATATGTTGCTTTTGACGAAGTGTCTTTGATTTCTCAAAAATGGAACCTTTGTTCAGTAGATTTAATATCTTTTCAAATTCTGCTTGTGTAAACTGAAGGTTGCCTGTTCTGGCTAGTGCATGATTATTTTGTTTTTCCAATTGCCCTTTTAAATTGAGCAATAAATCTTTTTCGATAGTGGTAACAACATAAGAATAACCCAGTTTTTGTAATTGAGAAATAAGTTGTTCTTCTAATATTTGTTCCGACTGTTTAGACATCTACACCAAAATTGTTTCGTTTCGACAAGTAACAGGAAATCCCATTTTGCTTAACTTGGTACTAGGATATTGAACAAATAAATTTATTAACTCTTGTTTTAATTTATTCTCTAATTCACTAAAATTATAAAGGGTTAATATATATATATTCCATTAAATATTAGTGGTTTGAAAATGTGATTTTCTTGATTCATACTTCAACAAAGTATTTTTTGCATCAAACCCATTTTCCAAATATTAAGTTTATCATTCTGGGATTGAACAATTTCTATTTCTACGTCAACGCTTGATAGAAATTTTGAAATTTTGATTTGCTCTGCTAGGGATGGTATTTTAAGTTTAAAATTTTTCACACTTTGGGCATTTAAATTTCCTTGTGTTCCTTTAGTGATGTATTTAGCAATTTCTTTTTGAAAGTCAATTAGAGCATAATATATAAACTCCAGATCAAATTCTTCTTTAAGTAGAAGATTCAAGACTGCCTGAGATGTCGCAATTGGGATTTTATTTATTGCCACAAATCCAACAGACGCATACATTGAATACATTAAAGAATTTTCAGGGACTATCCAAGAAGATGAGTTTTCTACTCCATGCTGAGAAATATGATTACTTGTGTGAGTCAAGTATTTTCCTTGTGTGGTCATGTCACGAATTGACAAAAATGGAATATCTCCATCATAAAAACTTTTATTAGTTGAAGTCGGCGTTCCTCCGCTTCTTACTATTTTACAAACCTTTTCTAATCTTATTTCTTCCCAATCAGAAAATGGTTTGCCATTTTCGTCTTTAAATCTTAGTTCTTGCGAAAAGAGTTTTTGCATTACACCTTTTTTGTAGTCTTCTAAAAGCTTTCTTTTCTTTTTGAGCGCGTGTATCTTTTCATCTATTGTAGATAGGAAATCGGCGATTTTAACTTGCTCACGAAGTGATGGAATTATAATTTTGATTTTTTCAATTTCAGATTTGCTTATCTCTGGAAATGTTGAGCCATTAGCCCTTGAGGAAAATTCGTATTTATTTCTTTTTATCCAATTGAACATGTAAATATTATGGAACTCTTCTTTTACTATTAATGATTGAAACCCTTGATTTGTCGTGCATTCTTGCAAAGCAATTGAAACTTCCCCTATAGTTGCTCGTGTGGTTAAAAGAATTGTACCAATTGGGAGTTTTTTTGCAGAGGATCTTTGTAAACCTAACTCTGTTATTGTTCTTTGACTTAGTGAAACAAAATCTGATTTAATTTCAGTAGGTGTAAACCATTGAATATTTCCGTTCCAAAATTCTTTGTTATTTGTTTCTGGCGTTCCACCGCCAACTATTTCACATACCTCTCCCAACTTCTTTTTTTCCCATTCTTCTTTAAATTCAGGAAAACGTAATGCTGGTAAATTTCTCATAGTTTTATGGTGTTCTCTTTTGGTCTTATTTGTTTAAATCTTTTTTGAGGAAAAAAATATAAATTTGAATAAATTTTTAGATTTTCATTTTTCGATTGGTTACACGTTATTCAGTTGTTTTCCAAAGGACTTTAACTATAATATACATTGGCAGCGATATGTATAAATGCTTTCTCATTCTTTAAAAAGGTGTTGTAATATTGAGTTCTTTACAAAAACCTGCAATAGTTGCATCAATATTTGTCATTTCTATTTCTATTTCCTTTAATTCTTTGACAATGGAATCAATATCTATACTTTCTTCTGCCTCAAAAGTATCTACATACCGAGGTATGTTTAGGTTGTAGTCGTTCTTTGCTATCTCTTCTAACCTAGTTCGTTTACTGTATTTTGGTAATTCCGTTCTTTTACGGTAGGTGTCAATAATTAAATCAATGTCTTTGGTTCTTAAGACATTTTGGGTTTTTACTTTTTCAAAATGCTTGCTTCCGCTAGCATCGATGAACAAAATATCATCAGGATTTTCTCGACATTTTTTAAATACTAAAATGCAGGTGGGGATGCTGGTCCCATAAAAAATATTAGCTGGTAAGCCAATGACAGCATCTAAAAAGTTTTTATTCTCTATCAAATACCGCCGTATGTGTTGCTCTGCGCCACCTCTAAATAAGGCTCCATGAGGCAATACTA
The DNA here is from genome assembly GCA_043758285.1 of Flavobacterium sp. Lineage (GTDB taxonomy): Bacteria > Bacteroidota > Bacteroidia > Flavobacteriales > Flavobacteriaceae > Flavobacterium. Next base: position 286 of record JAYVNT010000392.1, on the reverse strand, counting down.
TGGCCATTGTTCCATTGTCTGCCAATTGGTAAATCATGTGTTGCACAAAAGCAAAGTCGGCTTTGCTACTTGGTGCAAGTCTCCCATATTGGCTGAATCTATCATCACTTGTGAATAGTGGGTTAGCACTCCATTGTGCTGAAAATGGGGGATTGGCTACAATGGCTTCAAATTGTTGATCAATATGCTGCGGGTGTTCTAACGTATCGTCTTGCTTAATATCAAACTGGCGATAATGTACACCATGCAAAATCATATTCATTCGGGCAAGGTTGTAAGTAGTACG
>JAYVNT010000391.1:0-3729 GCA_043758285.1 Flavobacterium sp. | reverse complement strand
CTATGATAATCCAAATTACAGTTACACTTATGAAGATATAAATGGTACTACTTCTTATATATCGAAAGGTGCAGATATTGCTTTTTCTCGCGGAATGATTTGCGTGGCTAGTGCTGGTAATTCAGGAGGAAGTACCGATCCACATATTGCAGTTCCAGCAGATGCCATAAATGTATTGGCAATAGGTGCTGTGAAATTTGACGAAGTTTATGCCACTTTTAGTTCAATTGGACCATCATTTGACGGAAGAATTAAACCAGATGTTATGGCACAAGGACAAAGCGCAGTTGTGGCTACTGTCTCAGGAAGTATTGGAACAGCGAGTGGGACATCATTTTCTGGACCAATAATGGCAGGAGCAATTGCTAGTTTTTGGCAAGCGGTGCCAAGTTTGACCAATCAGCAAGTTGTAGATTTTGTAAAACAATCTTCTGATAGATTTGCTAATCCCACAGATCAATATGGCTATGGAATTCCCGATTTTCAATTGGCATTAAATGCTGCCCAACTTTCTGTTTCTACTAATCTAAAAGAAAGATTTTTGGCGTATCCTAATCCAGTTTCTGAAAACTTATTTATTTCATTTCCTGATAATTATGAAGAAGCCAAAGTGATTTTTTATAACGCACTTGGTCAAATTATTTTTGAAAAATATATTACGAAATCGGAATCATCAATTTCTTTAGGAGACATAAAATCTGGTGCTTATTTTTACAAAATAGAGAGTAATTCTTTTGTTCAATCTGGAAAAATAATTAAAAATTAATATTGAAATTATTCTGTATAAATGAACAAAATCACACAACTTTTTAATATAAAATACCCAATTATTCAAGGCGGAATGATCTGGAATAGTGGTTATAAATTAGCAAGTGCTGTAAGTAATACGGGTGGTTTGGGGTTAATAGGCGCAGGTTCAATGTATCCAGATGTTTTGCGAATTCATATTCAAAAGTGTAAAAAAGCCACGGATAAACCATTTGGCGTTAATGTCCCAATGTTATATCCCAATATTGAAGAAATTATTCAAATTATCATTGAGGAAGAAGTTAAAATCGTTTTCACATCGGCAGGAAATCCAAAAATATGGACAAGTTATTTGAAAGAAAAAGGAATTATCGTAACACATGTTGTGAGTAGTTCAAAATTTGCTTTAAAAGCACAAGAAGCAGGCGTTGATGCAGTAGTTGCTGAGGGTTTTGAAGCTGGCGGTCATAACGGGAGAGAAGAAACCACTTCATTTACTTTAATTCCTATGGTAAAAGAACAGATTACTATTCCGCTTATTGCCGCTGGCGGAATTGCCACTGGTAAGGGAATGTTAGCCGCAATGGTTCTTGGTGCCGATGGTGTTCAGATGGGTTCTCGATTTGCTGCATCCTTTGAAAGTTCCTCTCATGAAAATTTTAAGAAAACAATTGTCTCTGTAAAAGAAGGCGATACCCAATTGACCTTAAAAGAATTAGCTCCAGTTCGGTTAATAAAAAATAAATTTTACAATGATATTCAAGACTTGTACACAAAATGCCCAACACCTGAGGAATTAAAAAATTTGTTAGGAAGAGCAAGAGCAAAAAAAGGAATGTTTGAAGGTGATTTAGAAGATGGCGAATTAGAAATTGGTCAAATAGCTGGATTAATTCACGAAATAAAATCTGTTGCAGATATAGTTGATGAGATAATACAGGAATTTGAAATTGCAACTAAGGAATTCCAGAGTATTAGATTTTAAATCGATTGTAATTTTACAATAAGTTGTTAATGGGTTTGCTATTGCAGGTAAACTTATTAACAATTTTTTATTTTTAAATAGTAAATTAGATTATTAATAAGTGTTAAAACATATATTTTATTGATATAAAATATTTTATATCAATAAAATATATGTTTTAACACTTATTAATAATCTAATTTACTATTTAAAAATAAAAAATTGTTAATAAGTTTACCTGCAATAGCAAACCCATTAACAACTTATTGTAAAATTACAATCGATTTAAAATCTAATACTCTGGAATTCCTTAGTTGCAATTTCAAATTCCTGTATTATCTCATCAACTATATCTGCAACAGATTTTATTTCGTGAATTAATCCAGCTATTTGACCAATTTCTAATTCGCCATCTTCTAAATCACCTTCAAACATTCCTTTTTTTGCTCTTGCTCTTCCTAACAAATTTTTTAATTCCTCAGGTGTTGGGCATTTTGTGTACAAGTCTTGAATATCATTGTAAAATTTATTTTTTATTAACCGAACTGGAGCTAATTCTTTTAAGGTCAATTGGGTATCGCCTTCTTTTACAGAGACAATTGTTTTCTTAAAATTTTCATGAGAGGAACTTTCAAAGGATGCAGCAAATCGAGAACCCATCTGAACACCATCGGCACCAAGAACCATTGCGGCTAACATTCCCTTACCAGTGGCAATTCCGCCAGCGGCAATAAGCGGAATAGTAATCTGTTCTTTTACCATAGGAATTAAAGTAAATGAAGTGGTTTCTTCTCTCCCGTTATGACCGCCAGCTTCAAAACCCTCAGCAACTACTGCATCAACGCCTGCTTCTTGTGCTTTTAAAGCAAATTTTGAACTACTCACAACATGTGTTACGATAATTCCTTTTTCTTTCAAATAACTTGTCCATATTTTTGGATTTCCTGCCGATGTGAAAACGATTTTAACTTCTTCCTCAATGATAATTTGAATAATTTCTTCAATATTGGGATATAACATTGGGACATTAACGCCAAATGGTTTATCCGTGGCTTTTTTACACTTTTGAATATGAATTCGCAAAACATCTGGATACATTGAACCTGCGCCTATTAACCCCAAACCACCCGTATTACTTACAGCACTTGCTAATTTATAACCACTATTCCAGATCATTCCGCCTTGAATAATTGGGTATTTTATATTAAAAAGTTGTGTGATTTTGTTCATTTATACAGAATAATTTCAATATTAATTTTTAATTATTTTTCCAGATTGAACAAAAGAATTACTCTCTATTTTGTAAAAATAAGCACCAGATTTTATGTCTCCTAAAGAAATTGATGATTCCGATTTCGTAATATATTTTTCAAAAATAATTTGACCAAGTGCGTTATAAAAAATCACTTTGGCTTCTTCATAATTATCAGGAAATGAAATAAATAAGTTTTCAGAAACTGGATTAGGATACGCCAAAAATCTTTCTTTTAGATTAGTAGAAACAGAAAGTTGGGCAGCATTTAATGCCAATTGAAAATCGGGAATTCCATAGCCATATTGATCTGTGGGATTAGCAAATCTATCAGAAGATTGTTTTACAAAATCTACAACTTGCTGATTGGTCAAACTTGGCACCGCTTGCCAAAAACTAGCAATTGCTCCTGCCATTATTGGTCCAGAAAATGATGTCCCACTCGCTGTTCCAATACTTCCTGAGACAGTAGCCACAACTGCGCTTTGTCCTTGTGCCATAACATCTGGTTTAATTCTTCCGTCAAATGATGGTCCAATTGAACTAAAAGTGGCATAAACTTCGTCAAATTTCACAGCACCTATTGCCAATACATTTATGGCATCTGCTGGAACTGCAATATGTGGATCGGTACTTCCTCCTGAATTACCAGCACTAGCCACGCAAATCATTCCGCGAGAAAAAGCAATATCTGCACCTTTCGATATATAAGAAGTAGTACCATTTATATCTTCATAAGTGTAACTGTAATTTGGATTATCATAGT
>JAYVNT010000390.1:0-3734 GCA_043758285.1 Flavobacterium sp. | reverse complement strand
TGAAGAATTTAAAAACGATTCAATTCAATTTGTTTCTGTATCAATAGACATAGACGGTAAAAAGTGGAAAAAAGCAATAGCAGAAAACAATTTAAATTGGTTACAAGTATCAGAGTTAAGTGGCTTTCATGGTTTAGTGCCGACTTTTTGTAAAATTAATATTGGTGTACCACAATATGTTTTGGTAGACAAGTTTGGGAAAATAATAAATTTTGATGCTCCCAGACCTGAAGATCCAGAATTGAGATTACTACTTAACAAAATACTAAATAAAGAATTATAAAGTCAATTATTATTAAAGCAAACTTATATAAATACGGTCCATTAATTAAGGCTTCGTTAGGGCAGCATACAACAAAAGGTTTTGTGCAATTGGGGCTTGACGTTGCAGCAATCATCAGCAGTGCATATCCAAGCTTTGGTTTCGGCGGACGTAATTCTGTTGGGCATTAGTTCTAAACTTCAGCTTTTGTTTATTAATTTAGCTTCAGTTCCGGGCGAACAGTTGGTCAATTCCCCAACTGCACAAAGCCTCGATCGTTGTGCGTCACCCTACGTGACAGACCCTAAACATTGAGCAGACAAAAAAGTAAATCATTTTCACGAGAAAAACTTGACAATCAAAAAGCGAACTATTATATTTGCCAAATAATGTCAAGACTGAATTATGTCAAACATCTTTGGTAATAAATTAAGGACTTTGAGAGAGGCGAAAAATATCCCTCAAAGACAGTTAGCTTCTCTTTTGGAGATTGATACTGCAACTTATTGCAAAATTGAAAAGGGAGACAGAAGAGCAAAACGAGAGCAAGTTTCTGTAATTTCTAATTTCTTAAAATCAGATTCCAAAGAACTTCTTCGCCTATGGTCGGCTGACAGAGTTTATGAAATTATAGAGAATGAAGATGAAGCAACACAAATATTAAATGTTGTTGCAGAAAGTATTGAAGTTTACCACCGTAAAACAACCAAAATATGAAACCATTAGTTAAATATAGAGGTGGTAAATCCAAGGAGATTCCTCATATTATAAAGCATATCCCAAAGTATAGTGGTAAATACATTGAACCTTTTTTTGGTGGTGGTGCATTATATTTTTATTTAGAGCCTAAAAAAGCAATTATAAATGACATTAATTCAAAACTGATTTCTTTTTACAACGGTATCAAAACTGATTTTGAATTAATCCAAAATGAGCTTACACAATTAGAAAAAAATTACACCATAAATCGCAGAAAATTTGAAGAACTAAAAAGCAAATCCCCTGAATTAAGAGTTGAAGATGACAATGAAGCCTTATACTATCAAATAAGGGATATGTTCAATGATTTGACTGAAAAGAAATTTTCAGATGCTTTGTTGTATTTCTTTATAAACAAAACAGCTTATTCAGGAATGATTAGGTACAATTCCAAAGGAGAGTTTAATGTTCCTTATGGCAGATACTCTAATCTAAACACTACGTTAGTTACTAAAAATCACAGTAAACTACTTTCCAAAGCAGAAATTTATAATGCAGATTATAAGCATGTCTTTGAAATGGCAGAGGAAGGCGACTTTATGTTTTTAGACCCACCTTATGATTGCATTTTTTCGGATTATGGTAATGTAGAACACAAAGACGGATTTAACGAACAAAACCATATTGAATTAGCCAACGCCTATAAAAATTTAAAATGTAAAGCACTAATGGTAATTGGTAGAACCCCATTAACAGAAAAACTTTATGGCGATATGATTGTAGATGAATATGGTAAATCTTATGCTGTAAACATTAGAAACAGGTTTAAATCATCGGCATCACACATTCTAATTTCAAACTATGGAAACGTAGCTAAAACCAAATTCCCTGAATTAGCATTTAGTCAGGAATTAGCATTTTAAATTGTATGGCAAGAATTGACAGTAAAGTAATATTTGTTACTACATCCCCAAGAACACCAGCTAAAATGATTCCCGAAATTGAGTTATTAAACACTCATTTCGCAGGACAAGAATGGAATAACGATACACAACTTGCTTTTATGGAGCTATTGAAAGAAGAAAACTTTTTCAATGGCGAAGGTGCAAATGACCCAGCATTTAGTGCAAGAGACAGAATAAACAGAGCACCAAAGTCACTTGGTTTTGTTGTGCTTTCGCCTGTTATCAACTTAACGCCAGCAGGTTTAGAATTAGTAACATCAAGACGAAAAGACGAGATATTTTTGAGACAACTTTTAAAGTTTCAAGTTCCATCACCTTATCACAAACCTTCTGCCAATTCTGCTGAATTTTGGGTAAAACCATATCTTGAACTATTTCGTTTAGTTCGTCATTTTGGTTCTTTGAAGTTTGACGAAATAATGATTTTTGGATTACAGTTAGTTGATTACAGACAGTTTGATAGTATCGTTTCAAAAATTGAAGACTTTAGAATTGCAAAGGCACAAAATGAAGGCAACTACAAAAGGTTTCGTTCAGAATATTTAAATGCAGAATTACAACAAATTTATAGTGCAGATATTATTGCAGGGAACACCAAAACGAGGCAAACAAATGATGCTTCAATTGCTAAATTTTTGAAAACAAAAGCAAGTAATATGCGTGACTACGCAGATGCTTGTGTTCGTTATTTACGGGCAACAGGTTTGGTAAACATTTCACACATTGGAAAATCTGTTTCAATTGTGCCAGAAAAAATTCAGGAAGTTGATTATTTCTTACAACATACCGACAGAGAGCCTTGCTTTGTAAACAACGAAAGCCAATATGTTTCATATCTCGGAAACGCTACAACACCAGCACTTCTAACTGACAACAGAGAATTGTTACAACAAAAAATAATAGCAGAGTTTCCTCACATTGAATTAAGTGAAACTCTTACGTTATTACAACTCAAAGATATTTTTGCCAACGAATTAGAAAACAGAAAAGAACAAATTCTTACTGAACAAATTACAGCAATAAAAGACTATCGCCTTTTTGAAGAAATCAATACAACCTTTGACCAAATACTTGACAATTCGTTATACGACAATCCTTTGATGTTGGAATGGAACACTTGGAGAGCAATGACAATGTTAGATGGTGGATACATTAAAGCAAATTTAAAATTTGATGATTTTGGAAATCCGATGTCCACAGCACAGGGAAATATGGCAGACATTGTTTGCGACTATGACGATTTTGGGTTGACCGTTGAAGTAACAATGCAAGGCGGACAACGACAATATGAAACAGAGGGCGAACCAGTGACAAGGCATCTTGCAAAAGTAAAACGAGAGACAAATAAGCCTGCTTATTGTTTGTTTATTGCACCGAATATTAATGATGCTTGTATTGCACATTTTTATGCCTTACACAAAATGAACATCAGCTATTATGGCGGAACATCAACAATAGTTCCATTACCGTTAAACATTTTCATCAAAATGGTTGGAGACTCTCATAACGCAAATTATGTTCCTGAACCAAGAAACATTCAACAGTTTTTTGAACATTCAAATGAATTGGCAAACACGACAAACAACGAACTTGAATGGTACAATGGAATAACACAAAAAGCATTGAATTGGCTGACGTAGAAAAGGGCGAACGCACAACATTGGGTTTGGCGTTATTGGGGCAGACGGAATAAACATCAGCTTTTGTAATGTCTCGTCCTGATATAGGTTGTCTAAAAAACAACTAAAATGGACATAAGACAGCAAGCGATCACCGAGTATTTAACGCAAGGTATTGGCTACCGCCAA
>JAYVNT010000389.1:0-3749 GCA_043758285.1 Flavobacterium sp. | reverse complement strand
GTAACTTTTGAACCCAGAAGGAATAGCTTCAACGTAAAAAGAATGTCAACTTATTTAGCAGTCATGAATGAAGCAATTAACAATGAATGGAAGTTTTTTAATCTGGACGATGCGAATCAGCAAGATTCTTTTCAAACAATTTTTGGAGAAAGTGTAAAAAAAGCATTGGGTTTATAAAAAAAATATTTGTTATCTTTACTCCTATCATTACTAAACTAATCTAAAATATTTATATCATGGCAAAATCACAAGACGCGAAAAAAACCGAAAAAAAGGAACCTTTGAAAACGGCAAAAGAAAAGAAAGCCGAAAAACGCGATAAAAAAAATACTCCTAAAAGAGATTAAAAAAAGTCCCGAGCAATCGGGACTTTTGTTTTATAGTTCATCGGGGAAAATTTTCCCCGGATTTAGAATGTTATTGTGGTCAAAAACACGCTTTATGCTTTCCATCAACTCCAAATGGGCTTTAGAAAAAGCAATGTCCATAAAATTCTTTTGAACATAACCAATGCCGTGTTCGCCAGATAGTGTTCCTTTTAAAGAAACGGTCAATTCAAATATTTCTCGAATCCCTAGTGGTACTTGGGTGTTCCAATTGTCATCCGTCATATCCCCTTTGATGATATTTACGTGCAAATTGCCATCGCCAGCATGACCATAACACACGGATTTAAAACCATACTTTGCTCCTATTTTCTTGATGCCTGATAACAATTCGGGCAACATATATCTTGGCACAACGGTGTCTTCTTCTTTATAAATGGAGTTTGATTTAACCGCTTCAGCAACTGAACGACGCATTTTCCACAAGGCGTTTTTTTGTTCATCTGTGTCGGCAAACAATACTTCGTCAATATCAAATTCTTCAACAACGGTCATGATTTTCTCCGCTTCTAGCATCAAGATTTCAGGATAATTGCCATCAACTTCTATTAACAAATGCGCTTGCACTTTTTCATTTACTGTGACATTGATATTGCTGTTGTATTTCAGTGTCCAATCAATAGCGTCACGTTCCATAAATTCCATCGCACTTGGGATAATTCCAGCTCTGAAAATTGCCGAAACGGCCTCACAAGCTTGTGCTGCGTTGTAAAAAGGAACCAACATCAAGACGTTATGATTATTTTTTGGCAACAACTTCAAAACCGCTTTAGTAATAACGCCCAAAGTTCCTTCGCTTCCCACCATCAATTGGGTCAAGTTGTAGCCAGTGGAATTTTTAAGCGTGTTTGCACCAGTCCAAATGATTTCTCCGTTGGGCAACACTACTTCAAGATTGAGCACATAATCTTTGGTTACGCCATATTTAACAGCTCTTGCGCCACCGGCGTTTTCGGCAATGTTGCCACCTATCCAGCAACTGCCCATACTACTCGGATCAACAGGATAGAACAACCCTTTTTCGGCAACTGCTTCTCGCAAAACCTGAGTGATAACTGCTGGTTCAACGGTAACTTGGAGGTTTTGTTCGTCAATTTCAAGGATTTTATTCAATCGTTCTGTTGATAATCCAATGCCTTGATAAATAGATAAAGCACCACCGCTTAGACCCGTTCTGGCTCCTATAGGTGTAGTTGGAATTTTATATTCGTTGGCTACTTTAAGTATGGCTGAAATTTCTTGAGCATTAGCTGGTTTTACGACAACGTGAGGTGGAAAAACATAATCTTCGGTTTCGTCATGACCGTAATGGTTTCGGGTTTCTTGGTCGGTGAAAACAAAAGAAGCCCCAACAATAGTGGTTAGTTTTTGAAGTATTTCGGGATTGAGTGACATTATATAAAAATTGAGAAGTAAAAGTAATAATTACAAACTTTATTTCTTCTTCAAATTAGGAAGAAAATAACAAATAATTCCAATCAAAGGAAGATAAGAACAAACATGATAGACATATTGAATGGATGTGATATCGGCTAATTTACCCAGTAAAGCCGAACCTATAGCTGCCATTCCGAAGGCGAAACCATAGAAAAGTCCGGATACCATTCCGAGTTTTTTAGGGACTAATTCTTGTGCATAAACTATCATGGCAGGAAATGCCGATGACATGATTATTCCGATGGTAATCATCAAAACATCTGTCCAAAACAGATTGACATAGGGCAACAGTAAAGCAAAAGGCGCTGCGCCAAAGACAGAAAGCCAGATTACATATTTTCTCCCTATTTTATCACCCAATGGTCCACCCATAATTGTTCCGAGAGCATAAGCAATCAAGTAAATAAACATGTGAAATTGGGCTTGTTTGATGGATAAATGGAACTTGTCTATCAAATAAAAAGTGTAATAAGTAGACAAACTTGCCGTGTAGAAAAACTTAGAAAAAATAACGATTAACAAGATAACAAAAGTAATTTTTACTTTGGCTTTTGAAAGGTTATGAAAATCTATAAACGTTGGTATCTTGTTGTTCTTTAATGCTAAATGATCGCGATACCAAAAGGCAATTTTGCTGATAATTCCCAGTGCAATGACTGCCGCAATGACAAACCAAAGAATATATTTTTGAGAATTAGGCACCACTATCAACGCAACCAAAAGGGGCGCTAAAGCTGTCCCGAAATTACCGCCAACTTGAAAAATAGATTGTGCCAAACCTCTTTTCCCACCTGATGCCATGTTGGATATTCGTGCCGATTCGGGATGAAAGATTGAAGAACCAATCCCGATTAGCACTACTGAACCTAAAATCCAATAGAAATTGTTGGCAAACGACAATGAAACAATTCCTGATAAGGAAAACAACATCCCGTAAATTTGGGAAAAGGGTTTAGGATGTTTGTCTGTGTAATAGCCAACAAAGGGTTGAAGTAGTGAAGCTGATAATTGAAAAGCAAATGTTATTAGTCCGATTTGCGAAAACGAGAGGTGGTAACTTTGCTTTAAAATTGGGTAAACCGATGGAATTATGGCTTGAATTAGGTCATTCAATAAATGCGCAAAACTAATCGAAAACAATATGGAGTATACTGTTTTTTGTAACAATTCATTACTTTTTTCAGCTGTATTAATAGAAGTGTCCATTTAAAATGTGTTTAAAATAAAGTACCAAAAGCATAGTGTGGCAAATGACAACGGAATTCCAATGCCAATCATCATACTGCTCAGTTTTGGTTTTAATCCGTAATTGGATGCTAAAATTGCTCCCGTAATCATGGGTGCCATCGCCGATTCCATGACGGAAACATCAACGGCTAAACCTTTTCCGTGCAAAATGATTTTATAAAGTAAAAAGAAAATAGCTGGCGTTAATATCAATTTAAAAAATAATCCCAATCGGAGGAATTTCCAGTGTTGACTTCGTTTGTCAATTTTTAATTGCAGTCCAACGGCAACCAATGCCACTGGCGTTACTGTTGCTCCCAATTTTTGAAAAACGGTTTGAAAATGTTCATCAAAATCAACTTTTAGAACATTCATTACACACGCAATTACAAAAGCTATAAAAGGTGGAAAGAGTAAAATCTTGGCGGCAATTTGTTTTGGATTGGCATCGCCTTTTGCAAAAATTCCTGCCGTTATAATTCCGAGTGTTGCCATGACAACAAACGAACCCGGTTGATCAACAATGATGGCGGTTTTCATACCTTCATCGCCATACAGTGCTTGAATAATTGGAAAACCAACAAAGGATGTATTTCCTAAACCACCTGTAATAATGAGACAACCTATAAGGCGATTAGACCAACCCAAGCTTTTCCCGATGGTGTAAAAAAACAGAAATGACAACCCAAAACCAATCCA
>JAYVNT010000388.1:0-3754 GCA_043758285.1 Flavobacterium sp. | reverse complement strand
AGAAAAACATTAGCTTTTGCTAGAATAGCATTCTTAATGGCAAAACTTCCCGAACCGCCAAGAACAGCAACCTTCTGAATCGATTTTCCAAGGAATTCACTATGCCGAATACTACCACATTGCATTTTGTCTTTTACGAAGGTTAAAAAGTCGGATTCACTCATTGGCTTTTCGAGTTCGCCAATCATTCCCAATCCTATATTTTGATACGAATTCTCCAAATTATAAATCTCATATGCAACTTCTTCATAAACATGATTTGCAAACAAGGTTTTTAAAATTTTGGATTGCAATTGTTTTTCGAAAACGACTTCAATTTTGATTTCCTCTGTTTGAGTTAATTTACCTTTATTTCCAACAGTTGGATTGCTGTCTTCATTTCCCTGATATGTGCTAAATCCTTCCGAATTGAAGCTGCAATTATTGTAATTCCCAATCGTTCCAGCACCAGCTTTTGCTAATGCTAATCTCACTTTTTCTGCATTTTCGGGAATAGTAAACGTAACTAGTTTTTGAATGAAGTTTTGTTTTGGAACCAAAATCTTGGTGTTAATCAAACCCAAAGCATCAGAGAAAATTTTATTCACACCATCTTTGTGATTGTCTAACGCTGTATGAACTGCATAAATAGCAATGTCATTTTTGATGGCTTTAAGAACAGAACGCTCAACATAATTTTTGCCTGTAATTTTCTTCAAACCCGAAAAAATAATAGGATGGAAGCATACGACCAAATTGCATTTCTTGGCAATAGCTTCATCAATCACACTTTCTAAAGCATCATGGCAAACTAAAATTCCGGTTGCATCATTTTCCTGATTTCCCACAAGTAAACCAACGTTGTCAAAATCTTCGGCGTAAGCCAAAGGCGCCATTTCTTCCAGGGTTGAGAGTATTTCTTTTATTTTCATAATATTATGTAGCCCATTGGTTTAAATAGTTTTTAATTATCCAGACACCGTTTACTTTTTCGAGCAATAAATAACTGCCGCTATTGTGCTCAATGGTTCTGTAGAAAGCGACTTTTACTAAAGCATTATTTCCACCACCAAAATAAATTGGTTTGCTGATAATCATAAAACGCTGATTGTTTTCGCCATGTTTTGCATAATCTGCCTGAAATTCTTCCAAGGACAAACATTTATTGACTTTGCTTTTTAAATACTGATTTTGATTATCAAATAATGTATTGTAAGCAACCGACCAATCTTCGTCGACAGTAATGTCTATTTGTTTTTTAATTTCAGTTGCATTTTTTTTAAGCAAATCACTTTTAAATATTACTTCGAGAACTTCTTCGTTATTTGGTGCTTTTTTGCAATAAAAACTTAGAAGTTGCAATCTGCCTTTGGAAATAACTTTTTCCTCTTTGTAGTATTTTGTAAAAATTATTTTTAGAATGGCAGTGTTGTCAGTTTCTTGCGCGAAAGCTACAGGAGAAATCAGCAGAAATGCCAAGAGTATTTTTAAGGAATAGTGTTTCATTTGTTTATGGTGGCTGGAATAATTTTTATTCAAAGATAAAAAATCGTTACTTTCGTACTATGAATTTGTTGCGAAAATTACTCTTTCCTTTTGCCATATTGTATGGTTTTATCACTTCTTTAAGAAATTATCTTTTTGATAAAGGTATACTAAAATCGTATTCCTTTGATATTCCTGTTATTGCTGTTGGTAATTTGAGTGTTGGTGGGACAGGAAAAACACCTCAAATTGAGTATTTAATTCGGTTGCTTTCGTCCAATTATAAAGTGGCAACTCTAAGTCGAGGTTACAAACGAAAATCGGAAGGTTTTATTTTGGCTGATACTAATAGTAATTCTGAAATTCTTGGTGATGAACCTTTTCAGTATTTTAAAAAATTTCCAAATATTCTGGTTGCTGTTGATGCTGATAGACGAAACGGAATCAAACAATTATTAAAACAAAAAGTAAAACCTGAAATTATTTTGTTGGATGATGCTTTCCAGCATCGAAAAGTAAAAGCCAGATTTTATATTCTTTTGACGGCCTATGGCGATTTGTTTTGTGATGATTTTATTTTGCCTACAGGAAATCTTCGCGAAAGCAGCAACGGAGCCAAAAGAGCGAACTTAATTACAGTAACTAAATGTCCGCCAAACATCACAGAATTGGAACAGGAAAGTATCAAAAAGAAGCTAAGAATTAATTTACCTATATTTTTCAGTAGCATTAATTATGATGATAAAGTTTACAACGATTCCGAAAGTTTAGCTGTTAGTGAAATCAAATCAATGCAGAAAATTCTTCTTGCTGGTATTGCTAAACCAAAACCTTTTTTCGATTATTTGCAAGCTAAAAATGATGAGATTATGATATTTCCAGACCATCATATTTTTAGCGAAAATGAAATTTCAGCAATAAAAACCAAAGCTGAAAACAAAATCATCATCACAACTGAAAAAGATTTTGTACGTTTGAATGCTAAAACTTTAAAAGCACAATTATATTATTTACCAATTAAAAGTAAATTTGTTAGCCATCAAGAGACTTTTGATCAAACTATTTTAAACTATGTGGGAACTTGTACAAGAAACAGTTAATTATATTAAAGAGAAAGCCAATTTCACGCCTGAATACGGTGTAATTTTAGGTTCTGGATTAGGAAGTTTTACGGAGGATATCAATATTGAATTTACATTACCTTATAATGAAATTCCAAACTTTCCCGTTTCAACAGTGCAAGGGCATAAAGGTGCTTTGGTTTTTGGAACTATTGGCGAGAAAAAAGTAATGGCGATGCAAGGTAGATTTCATTTTTATGAAGGTTATGATATGAAACAAGTGACGTTTCCGGTTCGGGTGATGAAATATCTTGGTGTTACTAAATTAGTTGTTTCTAATGCTTCAGGTGGCGTAAATTCTGATTATGAAGTAGGTTCAGTGGTTGTAATCAAAGATCATATCAATTTTTTTCCGGAGCATCCGTTACGTGGAAAAAATGATGAGCGTTTTGGTCCAAGATTTTTGAATATGAACGAAGCTTATAATAAAGCGATGATTAAAAAAGCAAAAGCAATTGCGATTGAAAATAATATTACTGTTCACGATGGGGTTTATCTTGGCTTACAAGGACCAACTTTTGAAACTTTTGCAGAATATAAAATGGTAAAAATTCTTGGTGCTGATTGTGTTGGAATGTCAACCGTACCGGAAGTTATTGTAGCACGTCATATGGGAATTGAATGCTTTGGATTATCAGTAATCACAGACATGGGCGACGAAGAGAGTAGTATGGAAGACGTGAGTCACGATGAAGTTTTAAAAGCAGCTTCAAAAGCAGAACCTCATGTTAGAAAATTAATTAAAGAGTTAATACTTCAGTTTTAACTTAAATTCGCTGCTATAATTCTATAGAAATTTTCCGGCTCAAACGGTTTGGTAATTACATCGGTCATTCCAAAGGACAAAAGCATTTCTCTATTTTCATTTAAGGAAATTGCGGTTAAAGCAATAATAGGTTTTTTGGTATCAAATTCTCTTATTTTTTGGGTTGCAATAGTTCCATTTATGCCAGGCAAATGTACATCCATTAATACTAAATCATAATCATTTTCTTTGCTTAATAATTCAATCGATTCTTCTCCATTGTCTATGATAAAGCATTTAATTTGCTTTTTCTCAAGCATTTTTTTGGTAATCATTTGGTTGATTTTATTGTCTTCAACTACCAAAATATTTTTTCCAATCAATATATCATCCGAATACAATTTGGATTTTTCGGCTATAATTT
>JAYVNT010000387.1:0-3764 GCA_043758285.1 Flavobacterium sp. | reverse complement strand
GCAAATCGCAAACCTGTGCAATCATCATCGTAAACAAGGCATAAGAAGCAATGTTAAAAGGAACACCAAGAAAAATATCAGCACTTCGTTGGTATAATTGGCAAGACAATTTTCCATTGGCAACATAAAATTGAAAAAAAGCATGACACGGAGGCAAAGCTGCTTTTCCATTCGCTACATTTTCAGCAAAAGATTTTGATGTGTCAGGCAACACAGAAGGATTCCAAGCAGAAATCAACATTCTTCTACTGTTTGGATTTTTCTTTAAAGTATCAATCAATTCAGTAATCTGGTCAATTTCTTCGCTGTTCCAGTTACGCCATTGATGACCGTAAACTGGGCCCAAATCGCCATTGTTATCTGCCCAATCATCCCAAATTTTAACTCCATTTTCTTGAAGGTATGTAATGTTGGTATCGCCATTCATGAACCAAAGCAATTCATAGATAATCGATTTTAAATGCAACTTTTTTGTCGTTACTATAGGGAAACCGTCATTCAAATCAAAACGCATTTGATAGCCAAAAACACTTTTGGTTCCCGTTCCCGTTCTGTCTCCTTTTTGGCAACCGTTTTCCAAAACGTGTCGCACTAAATCGTGGTACTGCTTCATCTTTATGTGGATTTGATTATTTGGTTATTTTTTGATTCAAATAACCAAATAACCGAATTAACTTTATGACTCTCGCTTAGAAATTTCGTCTCTTATTTTGGCGGCTTTTTCGTAGTCTTCGTTTTGAACTGCTTTTTCCAGTGCTTCGTGCAATTCGGAAAGACTCATGCTTTTGTATATATCGGTCGAAGCATTACCTTCTGCATCTAATCCAAAAGTTTCAGGTGTAGAAAGTACTCCATCATCATCTGGATTCCGGTTTTCTAATTCGGTTGGATTGTTCAGATAAATTCCGGCTTTGTCCAATATATTTTTATAGGTAAAAATGGGTGCCGAAAATCGCAAAGCTAAAGCAATAGCATCCGAAGTTCTGGCGTCAATTATTTCTTCAATTTTATCTCTTTCGCAAATAATACTTGAGTAAAAAACACCATCAACCAGTTTGTGAATAATCACTTGTTTAACGACTATATCAAATCTGTCGGAGAAACTTTTAAACAAATCATGAGTTAAAGGTCGTGGTGGCTTTATTTCTTTTTCGAGAGCAATGGCAATAGATTGTGCTTCAAAAGCACCAATGATAATGGGTAATTTACGCTCGCCGTCAACTTCATTTAAGATCAAAGCGTATGCGCCATTTTGCGTCTGACTATAGGAAATTCCTTTTATCGTTAGTTTTACTAAACTCATTATTTGTATGTATCAAGACTTGAGTATTAAGCATCAAGACTTTTATTCATTGTTCGTTAAGTTTTCCGAAACTTCGGAATGCAAAGTAACAAAAACTTTTCGCTTTTAAAAACGGAAAACATAAAAAAAGAGCTATCAAAAAATAATATTTCTGAGAGCTCTTTGATGAAATAATAGATTTGACTTATGCATTATGAGCTTTAAATTCCTTTAATTTTTGTGTTAATCTTGGCAGAATTTCCTGCGCATCGCCTACAATTCCATAATCAGCAACTTTGAAAAATGGGGCATCTGCATCAGTATTTATAACCACTTTAATTTTAGAAGAATTGATTCCAGCAATGTGTTGAATTGCTCCTGAAATGCCAACCGCTATGTATAAATTAGCTGCTACAGGTTTTCCTGTTTGGCCAACATGTTCACTGTGTGGTCTCCAACCTAAATCAGAAACTGGTTTTGAACAAGCTGTTGCAGCTCCAAGGACTGCAGCTAAATCTTCTATAATTCCCCAATTTTCAGGCCCTTTTAAACCTCGGCCACCGGAAACTACAACATCAGCATCTGCAATGGTCACTTTCCCAGAACTTTTTTCTACCGATTCTACTTTTACATTAAAATCAGCATCGTTTAAACTAGGAGCAAAATCTTCTTCGGTTGTAGAAGAAGCGCTTTCAAAAACACCATAAGAGTTTTTAGCCAAGCTCAACACTTTAACATCGGTATTGATTTCAGTGATGTTGAATGCTTTGTTTGAAAAAGCATTTCTTTTTACCTGAAAAGGAGAAGTGTTTAAAGGCAATCCAACTACATTTGAAGCAAATCCAGCATCAAGTCCAATTGCAACCAATGGTGCCATGTATAAACTGTCTGTCGTTGAAGACAGCAAAATTACTTTTGCGCTTTCTTTTTGTGCTGCTTGTTTGATGATATCAGCGTAAGCTTTAGCATTGAAATTAGCCAACTTATCGTTAGATACTTTCAATACTTTGTCTACACCGTATTTTGATAAATCAGAAACATTTCCGGCGTTAACCGTTACTGCAGTTACTGTTGTTCCTAAAGATTCGGCTACTTTTTTGGCATACGAAGCCAACTCAAAAGCTACCTTTTTAAATTTTCCGTCTGCCGATTCTGCGTATATTAATAATGACATGTTTTTAAGTTTATAAGGTTTAGTTTTAAAACTGAACACTGAATACTATATTACTTTTGCTTGGTTATGTAATGCGTTGATCAATCCATCTAAATCATCTGCAGCGAATAATTTTACGGCTGATTTTGGAGCAGGTTTTTCAAATTTTACTGCTTTGGTATTGCTATTTGCAGCGACTGGTTCTAGAACGGTCAATATTTTTGTTCTTGCAGTCATGATTCCTCTCATGTTTGGAATACGCAAATCTTTTTCTTCTACTAAACCTTTTTGACCACCAATTACTAGAGGTAGTGAAGCAGAGATGATTTCTTTTCCACCATCGATTTCTCTGGCAGCTTTGGCAGAAGTTCCTTCGATAGTAAGTTCTGTACAAGAATTTACAAAGTTGTAATCTAATAAAGAAGCTAACATTCCTGGAACCATTCCGCCATTATAATCAAGAGACTCTTTTCCGCAAATAATCAAGTCATAACCACCGGTTTTTGCTACTTCGGCTAATTGCTTTGCAACATAAAAACCATCAGTTGGTATTGCATTGACTCTTATCGCTTCATTGGCACCAATAGCCAAAGCTTTTCGCAAAGTTGCTTCAGAGTCTGGTCCACCAACATTAACAATAGTGACATTGGCAGCTTGTTGTTCTTGAAACCAAATGGCTCTTGTTAATCCAAATTCATCGTTTGGATTGATTACATATTGCACACCATTCGTGTCAAATTCTTTATCACTATTGACAAAATTGATTTTTGAAGTAGTATCAGGAACATGACTGATGCAAACTAATATTTTCATAAGTAATGAGTGTTTATCAAAAAAATTGAAGCACAAAATTAGAACAATATTTTGAATAATGTACTATGCACGCATAATGTTTTTTTAGTATTATATCGATTTCGTAAAAGATAAATATTGAGAATACTTTCCTATTCAAATATATGCGCTACTTCGCAAGATGATTTATAACTCAAATATGTTTTTTAATCGTTTTTAATTTTTATTTTTGCCATTCAAATTAATTGAAAGAAATAGAAACTCTATGAGAACAATACAATTTAGAGAAGCGATTTGTGAAGCAATGAGTGAAGAAATGCGTCGCGATGAAACTGTATATTTAATGGGTGAAGAAGTTGCAGAATATAATGGTGCTTACAAAGCTTCAAAAGGAATGTTGGATGAATTTGGGCCAAAAAGAGTTATTGATACTCCAATTGCCGAACTTGGATTTGCTGGTATTGCAGTAGGTTCAGCGATGAATGGTTGTCGTCCAATTGTAGAATATATGACTTTCAACTTCTCGTTAGTTGGAAT
>JAYVNT010000386.1:0-3766 GCA_043758285.1 Flavobacterium sp. | reverse complement strand
ATGTAATTAAATCTTTAAACAAAGAACTAAAGCTTGACATTGAATCGATCAATAAAGATTTTTTATGGTTGGGATGTATTAGAGAACCTAAAACAGTGTACAAAAATATTTTTGCAGTTCCTCCCGGACACCAGTTATCTTTTAATAATGGCGCACCGGTAATTAAAGCGTTAAACTTCGATATAAGCACGGATACAAATTGGACAAATTCAAATTATGTTCAGGGTGCACTTTTAAGTACCGATGTTGCAGGTACTTTATTGTTAAGCGGTGGAATCGATTCGACGTATATCTTGTCTGAAGCCAGCCGAAATAAAACAATCCTTCGTATAGGGATTTATAAAGCAAATAACCCTCGCATCGATGAGTCTGTAAAAGCTTTGGATAATATCGATAAAATTAAAGCGAATGGCGACGAATTTCCCGTGACGGTTTTGGGCGATACGGGGAATGCATTTGATATTGATGAGTACGCGAAAATTTTAGAGCAACCAACTTCCGACGGCTTACAATTATTTTATCTTTTAAAACATTTAAGAATTAAACATCCTGAACTTAAACTGGTTTATACTGGATTAGGAGGTGATGAGTTGTTTGGAGGGTATCCTATTTTTTATAATTTCAATAAAATAAATTTTTTAGTAAAATTGCCTTTTAGTGAATACATAGTTCCTTCGATAAAACGTTTTAAAAAAGGTAAAAAGGCGCTTGGAGAGTGGAATAAAGAAATTTATGCCTTTCTATATAGATTTAATTACAATACTTTTAAATTAATGCAAGGAACAAATGCGGAACTTATAGCCGCATTTAATAATTTTAAGAAAAGTATTGATGTTGTTCCTATAGAAGTCAAATTTAATAAAAAAATGGAAAGTGAATATATGATAAAAAAAGCTGAAACTTTTGATTATTCGCGTAACCAATTATTAAGAGACAATGATAATATAGCCATGTATTTCGGTTTTGAATCCCGGAGTCCATTATTAAATCCTGACTGGTATTTACAAACAACCGACAAAAAGGAAAGGTTAAAAAAAACATTATTTTTACGTTATGGGATTAAATTTGGTAAGAAAAAGGGGTTTACCCTCGATGAAACTAAAGGCAAATCAATATTTAAAGATTATATCGAATGCAATAAAAATAGTATAAGCGAAATTCTTCCGTCTTTTCCCCTTAATTCGTTGTCGAAATTATCAACTGTTCAGCTTAGAACCTTGGCAATTTTAATTGGGTGGTTAAAATATAATGTTTAATGGGTCAAGATTGCGATGTAGTTCACAAAACTATTTAAACCCGTATAAAAAAATGAAAATTCAATTACAACAATCTAATGTTTAACACAATATTGATTAGTGTTTTAACAACAGTTAAAAATGCCAATGAATTTATCAGGGAATCACTAGAATCTGTTTATAATCAAACTTATAAAAACTATGAGCACATTATAGTTGATGATGGCTCTACCGATGATACAGTTGTTATAATTAATGATTTTATGAATGAATTTAAGGATCATAAAATAAAAATGATTTTAACTAAAGGTATTGGACGTTCAGCAGCATTAAATTTAGGAGTATCTAACAGTGGGAGTGACTGGATTGCGATTATTGACGGCGATGACTTGTGGCATCCTCAAAAATTATTAACTCAAGTTCACAATATTAAAAATGAAATTGATGTTTTGGTTACAGGTTCATCACTTTTTCAAAAGACAAATGATATTTTATTTGGTGATGTAAGCAATATTACATTGATGAAGATTTCTAATAAAATGCTTTTAAGATCAAATCAACTTTCACATTCAACTGCTATTATAAAAAAAAGCTTATGCCTCTATGATGAAACAAGGCTATCCCAATTGGATTATGAACTTTGGCTGAGATTAATAAGTGCAGATAAAGGCCTGTATAAAATTGATGTAATATTAGGGTATCATCGTATTCATCAAAATCAATCATTTGAAGGGAAACAAGGTAAAATTTATAGATGGCGCTCTTTTAAGTTAAAATTTTACTATTCACTTATTTCAAGAGATATTTTTGCTGCCTTTTATAATGTAGTGAAATTAACGTTTGATTTATTGTTACCTAGACAATTTAGATTATTTATAAGAAACGTAATAAATGGATAGATTTTTATTGACAATTATATACCTGTATGTAATAACGTGCCCATTTTATATATTTGATAGTGGCTTGCCTCAACCATCCGATGGAATTGCTGTTTTAGGGATAATTTATTTATTGTTTTCAACAAAAATGATCCCGTTTTTTAAAATAAAAGCAGTGAAAAGGCTATTCCAGTTTGTAGCTTTAGCTACATTTATCAATTTAGCATATTTCTTCATATATAAATCTAATGGCGTTGATAACAGATTTTATTTTCCGCCATTATTTTATATTTTTGATATGTTTTTTTTCGTGATGATACTTTTTATTTTAAATAATAATTTCATCCTCAAAATTAATCACATAAGCCTTGCTATTCTGATTTCGCTTTCTGTCCAGGTTTTAATGGGATTAGTCCATATAGGTAGCGGGAGAAGTTCTCTTTTTTTTAATAATCCTAATCAATTGGGTTATTATTCATTGGTATCATTAACAGTATTTGCATCCTTACCAAGTAAATACAGAGCCAATAAATTAATAATTCTTTGTGCTGTATTGTTTTCATCTTATTTAATCCTATTATCAGGTTCAAGAGCTGCTTTGTTAGGTGTAGCATTATTAAGTGGTATGATATTCTTAAAAGAAGGGATTAAGGTTGGGTTCTCATCTAGTATTTTTATTATCATTGTATTGGTAGGCAGCTGGTATTTTTTAAATAAGAATGATTTTTTTAACAGTCAAATTGATTCTATAAAAGCTCGTCAGGAAGTTAAAGCAAATCAGGGTGCTTCAGAATGGCAGGTCCGTGGTTATGACCGTTTTGTACTTAATCCCGAATATGTTTTTTTTGGCGCTGGAGAAGGTGTTTACGAAAGATTCAATTCTTACCAACATTTGGAAATGCACTCTGGCCCTGGTACTATTTTATTTAGTTATGGAGTTTTGGGCTTTACTTTTTTTTTCTTGTTTATTAAGCAAGTCATTAAGTTAAATTTACTTTTTAATTTTCTACTACTTCTTCCGGTATTCTTATACAATTTAACTCATCAAGGCTTTCGTGAGCCGTTATTTTGGATATTACTTGCGTGTATATTTGTTGTATCACAAAATGAATATAAACAAAAGATAAATAGATGGAAATTGCGACAAAATAGAAATTTAAATAACGTTACCTTTGAAATTCTTAAATAAACAGTATGTTATCAAGAATATATATATTCTAAGGTATAAAGAAATTTAGTTTCAAAATAAATATAAAATAACCATTTTTATGAAAAGATTAATTTTAAGTTTAATCATTTGGATACATGCAATCTCGGTTTTTTCGCAGTCTATACCTTCACTAACAATTAATGTAAAACAGTACGATGTTAAAGGAGATGGAACTTTAGAAACTCAAAAAATACAAAATGCCTTGAATTACCTGGCATCTAAAGGAGGAGGCACTTTATATATTCCCAAAGGAACGTATTTTATTAATTCATTAGCCAAATCAATAGGTTTGTCTATCCCTTCTAATACCCGCATAAAAGGTGATGGAATGGGAAAAACTATTCTGAAGCGACCAAATGCGGATAATAATTTTTCGAGGTTAATTGTTACTACAAATTCAACAAATGTTGAATTTAACGATTTTACTGTTGATGGAAATAAAA
>JAYVNT010000385.1:0-3773 GCA_043758285.1 Flavobacterium sp. | reverse complement strand
GCAGACTGTCGCTAGTAACATCGAGTTGATAAAAAGCACGGTGCTGTTGCAAATATTTGCCACGAAACACGCCCAAATTGAACACTTGAAAGAAGTGGCTGATAAACATTTTGGTTTTGACAAAGGCATCGGTCACCCCCAAAGTAGCCCCTGCTTGAGTGGCCAGCGCATTGCCGCGGTTTTGCATCGCCGTCTTGAATGCGGGTTGAATGGCATTGAGCCGCGTTTTTGTAGCTGCCGTCAAAAATTGACCACCTACCGGAATGCTGTCGTTTTTTGTTTTTGCTTGTGTGAGCCCCTTTTCGCGGGTTTCATCACTTTGAGGTAATCTTCTTGAAATTGCCATAATTATTTTTGTTTTAATTGTTACTCGTTTTTATCGAACTGGGAGACCCTATATTGTTTATAATATGCCCTCTCCCAGAGCTGGGACACCCTATATTGTTTGTAATATGCCCTCTCCCAGTACTGGGACACCCTATATTCTTGACAATATGCCCTCTCCCAGTACTGGGACACCCTATATTCTTGACAATATGCCCTCTCCCAGCACTGCAAGACCCCATATTGCTTAGCAACTAGTGCCAATTAGGTGCAAAAAGCAGTAGTTGGAGTGTTTTTTTTAGTTTTTAATAAGAAAAAGAACGTATAAAATCATTTTATCTGCTCTTAAAGTTATTGGAGGGCGTTTAAACATCCAAATAAATTCGATAAAAAGTTAGAAAAAACCGATAAAGTGAAGTTGGGGGTTGGGGAGAAAGGAAGGTGTGGGATGCCAAACGGTAAACTGTCTTATCAACTATTAATTTAGTACCTAAGAGTGTTATGTATATAAAAAAGGTATATATTTGTTTTTTAAATGAGATTGCTTTGCTTCGTGCCTCGCAACGTCTCGCAATGACAAAAAAATGAAAAATTCACAGTTATATAAAGGAAGTTTAACTACGATTGTAATGAAACTTTTGGAGGAAAACGGCAGGATGTATGGGTATGAAATTACCCAAAAAGTGAAAGAAATTACCAAAGGCGAACTGAAAATTACGGAAGGGGCATTGTATCCGGCGTTGCACAAACTGGAAGCCGAGGGCGTTCTTGAGGTTGAGGTAGAAAATGTAGACAACCGTTTGCGAAAATATTATAAACTGACCGAAAAAGGGGCTTCTGAAACCATAAACCGATTAGCAGAATTAGAAGATTTTATTAGAAACATGCAAAATTTAGTGCAACCAAAACTAACTTAATATGAACGTAAGCAAACAAGAAATACAGTTTATTGATACTTATTTGCAAAAACATGATGTTGTTTTTGTAGACATCAGAGCCGAAATGGTAGACCATATTGCGGCTGCCGTCGAAGAAAAAATGGCTACAGAAGGAATTGATTTTTATGATGCTTTCAAAAGTTATATGATTGCCAACAGCAAAGCCATTTTAAAAAACAATAAGGAGAATTGGCATTTTTCTTTATCTCAAATTAAAAATTTCTTTTTGTTTTTAGTAAAGCCACAAATGTTGGTTGTTTTTGGTTTGCTTCTTGCCGTTGCAAAGTTACTAGAAGACAATAAAAGTTTGAATTATTTTATACAGCATTCATCGCATTATTTTATGCACCTAATAATTTTTATAGCATTAATTGAGTTAGTTTATTTTTGGTTCATTCTCAAAAAAAGGTTTTATTATATTGAAAAAAATGGACAGCTTCTGGCGATTTTATATTGGATAAATCTCATTTTTTTTGACCCGTTTGATAAAATAGATAATACCAATTTTTATGGCGCAGTGGTATTCTTATATTTGTTTTTGGGATACTTTCTTTTTTCAATTAATCATGTTAGAAACTTTTTCAAACTGAAATTAAATAGGTTGTAGATTGAAATCTGTAACAATTCCCTACATTTAGAAACTAATTCCAAAACCAAAATCTATGTTCAAACACTTCATTTCTCTTGAATGGAAATCTTTTTTCCGCTCGGCGTCTTTTACTACCAACTTGGCACTGAAAATCATAATGGGGTTTGTTGCCGCTTATTTTATGGTCGTTTTTGTGGCGGCAGGCGTTGGGGTTTTCTTTTTGCTAAAAGAAGATTTTCATTTAGAACCCTTGGCTGCAGTCAATAAATATTTGATTTATTACTTGGTTGGCGATTTGGTGGTTCGGTATTTTTTTCAAAAAATGCCCGTGACTGCTATCCGACCATTGTTGCCTTTGCCCATAAAACGAAACGTTATTGTGCACTTCACGCTGGGCAAAACGCTGGTTTCTTTTTTCAATATTTTGCATGCTTTTTTCTTTATTCCGTTTACGGTGGTGCTGTTGATGAACGGCTATGGTTTTCACGCTATTTTGTGGCATTTAGGAATTTTAACCTTGCTCTATGCTAATAATTTCATTACTATTTTGATAAATAACAAAGACAGTGTTTTTTATTCTTTATTGGCTGTGGTGGTCAGTTTAGCACTGGCACACTATTTCAAAATCTTTGATATTACTGGCTATACGCAACCCTTTTTTGAAGGAATGTATACGACCAATTTTCTGTTTTTGCTGCCTATCCTTCTGGCGATTGTTTTGTATTATCTAGCGTTTGATTATTTCAAAAAGAACCTAAACCTCGATACGGGTTTGGCGAAAAAAAGCGACGTAGCCAAAACCGAAAACTATACTTGGTTGAACCAATTTGGTACTTTGGGAACCTTTTTAAAGAACGATATCAGAATGATAAAACGCAACAAACGACCACGGGGAACTTTGATTGCCAGTGTTGTTTTTATTTTTTACGGGTTATTATTTTTTACCAATAGTATTGATGCCTACAACAATCCTGCGATGCAGGTTTTTGGTGGAATATTTGTTTCGGGCGGATTTCTGTTAAATTTTGGACAGTTCGTTCCCAGTTGGGATAGTTCTTATTATCAATTGATGATGAGCCAAAACATTAGTTACAAAGAATATTTGAGTTCAAAATGGTGGTTGATGGTTATTGCAACGCTTGTTTCTACAATTATAGCTTCTTTCTATTTGTATTTTGGATGGAAAATCTATTTGTTAATCATCGTTGGAGCGGTTTATAACATTGGTGTCAATTCGCATTTGGTGCTTCTTGGTGGTGCTTATAACAAAACCGCTGTCGATTTAACCGCCGGAAAAGCATTCGGACAACGACAGGCATTTAGCTTCAAAACCGTATTGATTGGCATACCAAAAATTCTGGTGCCAATGTTGCTTTACGGCTTGGGATATGCTATTTATAGCCCCGAAATAGGATGTTTACTCGTTGCTTTGGCGGGAGTTCTTGGGTTTGCGTTTAGAGATAAAATGTTTTCGGTAATTGAAAAAATATACAAAACCGAAAAATACGCCACCATCGCCGCTTACAAACAAAAAAACTAAAATAGACAACAACTTTAAACTTTTAAACCATTTTCAAAATGATACAAGTAACTAATTTAACCAAACGATACAACCTAGGCACAACCGTTTTGAATATGCCAAATCTTGAAATCCCAAAAGGACAAAGTTTTGGATTGGTCGGGAATAATGGCGCTGGGAAAACCACTTTTTTCAGTTTGCTATTGGATTTAATCCAGCCAAGTTCTGGGTATATTAGCAACAACCAAGTGCGTGTTGACACTAGCGAAGCATGGAAACCCTTCACTTCTGCCTTTATTGACGAGAGCTTTTTGATTGGCTATTTGACTGCCGAAGAATATTTTTATTTCATTGGCGATTTACACGGACAAAACAAAGCCGATGTGGACGCACTACTCAAAAA
>JAYVNT010000384.1:0-3783 GCA_043758285.1 Flavobacterium sp. | reverse complement strand
GTAACAAAGCGATTACAAGAACTTTATGAAAAACCGATCAGTATAATCGGAATCTCAAATTTGTTCCAAATACATGAGCATTTATTTCAAGACATATATTCATAGGCGGGCAAAAGACGCGTAGTTGAAATAAGTAAAGACGGGAAGCAGTTTTTCCCAATAGCCCATTTTGACAATGCCTTAAAATACATTGACTCTTTAATTAATGAATACTATCAAATTTCAAATGATGATATAAGTGGTGTAGCAAATAAATTAGCAGAAATCCTCGATAGTATAAATTACTTACATCCATTTCGTGAAGGAAACGGACGATCACAACGTGAGTTTTTAAGATTATTGGCTTTAGAAAAGGAATTTATTTTAAATCTAAATCCTCCAGATGATAAAAGTGTTTACGACCGATACATGAAGGGGACTGTTGAAAGTGATTTAGGTACATTGAGTGATTTGATATTAGAATTGCTAAATTCGAGAATTGAGAGAAAGAACGGTGCATAACAAAAAGCTTTACAAAAGTTGGGTTTAAGAATATCGCCCATCAACTGTTGTATTTCAATTTAACTTCAGTAATTTAGGCATTAGCTAATTGCGTCTTTAGTAGCCTAAGGCAAGCTAACGATGAATGAAGTAATCCTTGTAAATGGAGAAGCTGCCCAAACCAACTCACTTAGATGGGAAGATTATACCCAAACTGCTATTGACCCCAGCGATGATGAAACCATTTGGTATGTGGGAGACTATTTAAAAAAAGGAGCCAAGAATTATTCATCAAGAATTGGATCATTCAGGTTATGGAAAAAATAAAGCTTTCTTTCTCCGCAGGGTCTCCTTTGCTTATTAAAAGAAATTGAAAGTTCTTCGCAGAGGACTCTGCAATTTAGAATTATCCAACACCACTACAATCAAAATCTCCATTAGATTGTTTAATTGATCTAAAAAAAAGCCTTATAGTAAGCCCATTAGATGATTTGTGGAAAAATGAGTATATTCAATGAGTGCTTATAATATAGATATTAGCGGTCATTGTAATGAACAGATTCTAAAATGAATGACGAAATCAAAATAAAAACATTGGACTTATTTCCTATTCTGGACAAGATGTTAATTGACCTTTTAGAATCACTAACAGTAGAAGAATGGAATAATCAAACTGTAGCAAAGCGTTGGAAAGTAAAAGATATTGCATCTCATTTACTTGATGGTAATATACGAGGACTTTCAATTTCACGAGATAGCTATTTTGGTAAACAAGCAGAAAATATAAATTCATATCAAGACCTTGTTTCATTTATAAATGACCAAAATATGACTTGGACTAATGCTACCCAACGAATTAGTCCAGAAATATTGATAAAACTTCTGTCAATCACCGGAGCTGAATATATAGAACATCTTAAAAAACTTAAGCCATTCGACAACGCCATATTTTCGGTGGCTTGGACAGGACAGGAAACATCACAAAATTGGTTTCACATTGCAAGGGAATATACTGAGAAATTTTTGCATCAACAGCAAATAAGGGATTCCGTAAACAAACAAGGTATTATGACAAAGAAATTGTATTATCCATTTTTGGACACCTTAATGTATGCCTTACCTTACACTTTTAGAAGTTTTGAAGCAGAACAAAATACAACCATATCACTTATTGTATCAACTGACATCGGTGGACAATGGAATATAACAAAAAAGGAAGTTGGTTGGGTTTTAAGTACTGACGATATCCAAATTTCAAATTCAAAACTAACTATTGACCCAAATACAGCTTGGAAATTATTCACAAAAAGCTGGACACCAAAACAAGTGACTGATAAAATCGAAATAATTGGCGACAAGGCATTAGGCAAGCAAGTCTTAAAAATGGTATCAGTAATGGCGTGAGGTAGAGAACAACGAACCGCTAAACGGGTTTTGTGCAAGTTGGGCAGAAGGAATAACAATGAGCATTTTCAACTTCAGTTTTTCAATTGGGCTTCAGTTGTCGGCGGATGATTTTCAAATCCCCCAACAACGCCAAGGCCCTGATCGTTAGTGGCAAGCGTAAAAGACGACTACACGATAAAAATGAAAAATAATTTATACCTACCTGACTGTGATTTTTTGACACTCGTTGCGAATAATTAAGAAAATCAAGTTTCACTTTTAATTATTCGAAAAATGAGAATGACAAAATTTATTTCAATTGTAATACTGTTTATCTCTGTTACAACGGCTTCGGCACAAAGCATCCTTCAAGATTACTTCAAGGGGAATAAAGACAGTTTGGTAATAGAGGCAACCAAACTTATCAATATGCCTGACCCCACCTTTAAATCTTCTCAGCCCTCAAATATAGTCTCCGAAATTTTTAAAGATATGGGCTTTGAGCAGGTTTATAAAACCGAAGCCTATTACTTTACCGTAAGGGATAAAAAGAAAATATTTGCTTACAGGTTCCCAAAAAAATCGGACAATACCATTATTCTTATTCACGGAGTAGCAAGCAACAGCTATCTTTATAATAAGACCGCAGGACTATTACAAGAGGCAACACAGACGGAAGTTTTCGCTATTGACCTTAGAGGACACGGAAAATCAGACGGAAAAGATGGAGATATAGATTACATCAATCAATATGCAGATGATTTGGCAGATATTGTCAAGACTATATGTAAACAAAAGCCAAAAGGAAAAATTATAATTGCAGGACACTCTATGGGAGGAGGTGTTATATTGAATTATGCAATGCAGAAAGACAAAATAAAAGTAGATGGATATTTATTGTTTGCACCGCTTTTAGGACACAATTCACCAACCATTCAACAAACACCGCCAACAGAAACTGATAGCATAGAACCATTTATGAAAATTCATATTGCCAGAATTATTGGACTAAAAATGTTCAATGAAATTGGTAATCATTCACAAGACAGTTTACCCGTATTATTTTTTAATTTACCTGAAAATATGCCTTCAAGAAAATACACTTACAGAGCAAATATGAGTATGGCACCAGAAGACTACAAAGAGGGCTTAAAATCACTAAACGTTCCAACATTGGTTTTGATTGGTAGTAAAGATGAGGCATTCAATGCAGAAGCAATGAAAAAAGCAGTATCAGAAAATAGTCAAGCAAGCATACAAATCATTGAAGGGGTTACGCATAACGGCATTAGACATAATTCGCGAGCATATCTATTCATAAAACAATGGTTTTTGGAACTATGAGAAACGACAAAGAACTAAGCCAAGAGTTTCATCAAATCATTGAACAACACAAAGGCATTTTGTTCAAAGTTGCTAAAACCTATTGCCAGAATGACGAGGATAGGCAAGACCTTTTACAAGAAATGATGATACAAATTTGGCAATCATTACACAAGTACAACGACACTTTTGCTATCACTACTTGGTTGTATCGTATTTCTTTAAATGTAGCCATTTCCTTTTACAGAAAAAATGCAAATAAACAAAATTCAAACATTCCTTTAATTGAGACCTTTATATCAATTCAAGACGAGGTTTGTAACGAAAAGCAAGAGCAATTAAACCTATTGGAGAAGTTCATTTCAGAACTCAACGACATAGATAAAGCCTTAATACTTCTATATTTGGAAGATAAAAGCCACGCTGAAATTTCAGGAATTATGGGCTTATCTGTAACCAATGTGGGAACAAAATTGGGGCGTATAAAAGAAAACCTTAAAAAGAAATTTTCACAAATAAATTCATAAAACAATGAACGAAAACGAATTAAAATTGCTTTGGCAGTCATCGTATCAAAAAATTGAAGATAGCCTT
>JAYVNT010000383.1:0-3799 GCA_043758285.1 Flavobacterium sp. | reverse complement strand
AGCACCAAAAACGTTTTTGGTGCTGTTTAATTAAACTATTTTTGTCTAATAATCTGTATCGTTTATTTAGGACTAGTCAATGAATTATTATTCTTGCTTAGGCGTCTTTTTTATCATTTTTAAAAAAACTGGCATAGTAGAAACCACTATAATGGCGATGACAATTTTTTCAATGTGATGTTTTAAATCTATGTTATATTTTTCCAAAAACATCCCATACAAGTAATGCCCTGAAAAAACCAAAACAAACGACCAAAGAAAAGAACTAACTATATTAAAGAACATAAACTTCTTTTTATCCATGGTAACAATTCCGGCTACGATGGGCGCAAACGTTCTCAGAATAGGTATAAATCGAGCAAAGATTATAGCTTTTCCACCAAATCTTTCAAAGAAATCTTTGGATTGAATAAGGTATTTTTTCTTAAACCAAAAGCTGTCTTTCTTTTTATATAAATAATAACCGCTTTTCGCTCCAAACCAATATCCAATCATATTTCCAAAAATACCTGCTATGGCAATTAACGTTGAAAGAAGCACAACATTAACAATATCACTTTTAATGAATGCAAAATTTTCAACTAAATCCCGACTATAAATTCCAGATAGAAAAAGCAAACTATCGCCGGGGAGAAAGAAACCAGCAAACAAACCGGTTTCTGCAAAAACAATAAACAACACAATCCACAAACCCACTTTTACACCACCAATGGACATTGTGATATAAAACTCAGGATTAAATAATTGTGTCCATTCAAAGCCACTCATGGAGTAAAAATTTAAGTGTATAAAATCGAGGGTGAAAATACTCCTTTTTTTGGGATAATTGTTATATTTCACAAATCGATAACTAATGTTTTTCTAAATCTAAATTTTGAATTAAGGATATTGAAACTGTATGATTCATCATATTATTAGTAGAATTAGATGTAACAAACTGATTCATAAAGCCTAATTCTAATCGAATATTATTGTTGTAATTAAATCCAAGTCCAACTAAAAACCTGTTTTGATCGATGACATTTGAATTAATTTTATTATTGCCCAAAGTCAGGAAAACTTCGTCCTGCACAACGGCATAAATTTCTTCATTGCTTGAGTTTAAATTTGTAATGTGAAATAAATTCCTGTTCAGATAGCGGAATCTGTTTTGGTACGCGGTATTATCAGTTGATAATTGCTCAATCCATCTTTGCTCTAAACGAAATCTGTGAACGATAATGTTCTTATTATTATTCCATTTTTTATTGAGTTGGTATTGTTCCCATAGTCTGTTTTCTCTATAAAACTTATCTAGCGACGCATTAAAAGTATTGACAAAAGCATAACCGCCAACTAATGTTTCCGAAGACGATAAATAATAAATCCCGCCTATTCTTATGACATTTTGAAGATTTTGTTGCAATTGATTGTCTATTCTGAATTGTGCTTCAATATGGCAACCCCATTTTTCGGAAACTTTGTATTGACCTATATAACCAAACCAAACCCGCCGATTTTGAATAGTTTGCGAAAAACAACTGCCAAATATTAGCAGTAACAAAACGATTCCTATTTTTTTCAATTTCTTTTTCTTGTAAAAATAAGCATAAAAAAAACTCCTTAAAAATTAAGGAGTTTTTAAATTATTTTCTGTCGTATTGACAACAGCCGGGAAGTTTAGCATATGTTTCTTCAGAAGTTTTTGCTTCATCAGTATCGTGACCAGCTTTTGCAACTGCCTTTTTCACATCAAGTACCGAACATTTTTCTTCGTTGATAATTAAATGTAATATATGATTATCAATCTGCCATTCGGCGCTTTTAACGCCCGGAACCGAAAATGCGGCTTTTTGAATTCGCTTTTGGCATTGTTCGCAATTACCATTCACTTCAAATTCGTATTTGGCATTTTTATTTTTCTTCTCTTGTGCTTGTGTTGAAAATGCTGCAAACACTAACACCATTCCTAAAACTATATTTTTCATATTATATTTTTTAAAGTTATTTAATCTTAAATCGTAAGCCTGCGTAATACATCTGACCAAAAACCGGCGCATAAACAATTGACGTGTCAAAATTTGGACCAAAAGGATTATCTGAACCCAAAATCGCTTTGTCTTGACGATAATTTCCAATGTTTTCTCCACCAATGTACATTTCAAAGGTACTAGAAAAAATTCTGGTAATTTGCGCATTCATAACGATAAATGAAGGCGAGAATTCAGGCAATCTGTCTTGAGGTGGATTACTTGCTGTGTTTGGCAATTGCTGTTTTCCTAGCCAATTGGTTGTGAAATCAAATTTCCATTGTTGCCCTTTTTCTGCAATAGGAGTTTCGTATTCTAAATTTCCGAAAAAACGATGCTCAGCCTGCAACGGTCTTTGAAAAGTTCCCGAAAGATAATCAGTCGAAATGTCGTAATATTTATAAGCCGTTCTCAAATTCAAATGCTTGATGATTTCCAAATTGAAATCGAGCTGTAAACTATTAGCAAACGATTTCCCTCTCAGGTTATAAAACAATGCTTGTTGTGGCGAATTCATAACATCAACAACGGCTTGATTTTGGAAATCTGTTCGATAAAAATCGAGTGTCACATCAGCACTCTTTCCAAAAAAAAGGAAATTTTGAGTAAAACTCAGTCCATAATTCCAAGCAATTTCTGGCTCTAAACCATAAA
Organism: Flavobacterium sp.; assembly: GCA_043758285.1. GTDB lineage: Bacteria > Bacteroidota > Bacteroidia > Flavobacteriales > Flavobacteriaceae > Flavobacterium. Next base: position 1,136 of record JAYVNT010000383.1, on the reverse strand, counting down.
CTTTCCCGTTTGTATCCAAAATAGAAAAAGTTCTTGAACTGGCAAAAAGGTTTTGATTTTCGGCAAAAATATTAGCGGCACGTTTGCCTCTTCCTGCAGAAAATCGCAAAACTGCTTTTTCCCAGGGATTATATTTCACGTGCAATCTTGGCGTAAAAAAAGCTCCTAACCTATTGTGATAATCAAATCTTCCACCAAGAATATAACTAAATTTATCGCCGTTATCATAAGTGTATTCAAAGAAAGCACCAACAGAATTGTCGATTCGACTAACATCAGCAAGGTTTACAAACTCTGAGTATTTATCATAAGTAAAGTTCAACCCTGTGGCAAACTTGTGCATCGTATTGTTGATAATCGAATTAAAAATCAGGTTCGAATAATAGCTTTGCTGCTTGATATTGTATTGGTTCAAACCAAAATACGATTCCTGATTGTGAATGCTGAATGCATTTTGGAAACCGATGCTTTGATACGGCATGTCTTTAAAAACATAACCTACTTTGGAAGAAAAATCTATTCGTTCGGTATTAATTTCCGAACCCCAATGATTGGTTGTCAATCTGTCTCTGTTTGGATCAAAATCGAGTTGTCCTGTTTGCTTTTTATCATTCATATAACGAAGATTCAGAAACGAAATCCAACCTGTTTGCGGATTCGAATATTGCCAACGATTAGTGATATTGAATTGTTTTCCCAATGGATTATCGAGAAAACCATCATTATTCATATCGTTTTTGGAAACTCTTGCATTTCCGTGAACGAACAAACTTGTTGCCCAATAATCAGAGATTTTTTTATTGAAATGCGTATTCAGTTCAAAACGAGAATCTGTCGAGCCATAGGCATTCAGAAAAAATGGAGTCTCTTTAAAAGGCTTGATTAACTCGGTGTTGATTTGTCCCGAAATGCTTTCGTAGCCATTGACAACACTTCCTGCACCTTTGCTAATTTGGATGCTTTCAACCCAAGTTCCTGGTGTGAATGACAATCCATAAGCTTGGGAAGCGCCACGAACCGAAGGGATATTTTCCTCGGTAATCATGATATACGGACTTGTCAAACCCAACATTTTTATTTGTTTGGTTCCGGTCAGCGCATCCGAAAAACTGACATCGATTGATGGATTGGTTTCA
>JAYVNT010000382.1:0-11665 GCA_043758285.1 Flavobacterium sp. | reverse complement strand
TGGAACTATAAGCTGAAAGTCCGGCGAATTTCGTGCTGCCTTGAATTCCACCCATCGAACTTATTGAAACAACGTGGCTTCCTTTTTGAAGATAAGACAAACAAATTCGAGTCAAATTGGCAACCCCAAAAACATTGACTTTATACACATTTTCAAAATCTTCCTGCGTAGTTTGTGCAAATGGTTTGTTTACTAAACTTCCAGCATTGTGAATAATAATATCCACTTTTTTCCACGTTTTTGAAATAAAATTTTCTACGGTAACAAGTTCGTTTTCTTTGGATAAATCAACGGAAAGACAAGTGATGTTTTTGTTTTCAATTAAAGCTTGTGGTGCTTTACGGGAAATAGCCAGCACTTGATGACCAGCTTTAGCAAACAGCAATGCCAATTCATAGCCAATGCCGCGCGAAGTTCCTGTGATGATGATGTTTTTCATTTATCTATTTGTTCTTGTAAATATACTAAAAGTAAAGAAATGAAATCAATTGTAATATTTTCTGTAAAACTTAATTGCCTGAAAAATTCCGAGTCCGACAAATAAAAGTGGAATAATGATTTGCATTAAGTATTTCGAGAGAAAATCAACGTTGCTCGCAAAATAATGAAGCGAAAGAATAAGCGTTAACATTCCGCAAAATGTTCCAGCAACGGTTCCAAAAACAAAAAAATATTTTCTGGCATTGGAAACTTCGATATATTTTCCATTCAGCAGGTATAAATTCCAGCCTGTCCAAAATGGAATCTGAACAAAATTCAAACAGCTTAAAACCAATCCTGTGGTGAAAGTTCCCCAATAACCAAAATGCGAAAATTCATTGCTAGCATTAGCATTTTTGGAAGCTGAAAAGTAAAAAATAAAAGCCAAAATAAACATAAAAATAATCGAAAATCCTTCGATATATTTGGTAAGCTTTTTATTCTCTGCTAATTTATTAGCAAAAATTAATGTAAAAAAAATTACAAAAAATTCTATCAAAATTACTCCTGACAAAAAACAAACAGTAGTTAAAAGTCCTCTTATTGAATAGATTTCAAACCCAACAACATTCAAATATCCAAGCGGAATGGAGCCAACAAAACTCACCAAAAAACCAACCAAGATGTTCTTGATATTCTGCATTAGAAATTGACTATTTTATTTGATTGTTCTATGTGCAATCGATATTGTTCCAATCCAACTTTATGCGACAAATAGGGAAATCCTCGTTTGTGATTTTCAATGCTTATTTGAAACATGTAGCTGATGTGACGTGCCAATTCCTTCCATGCAAAAAACAGTGAATGCTTTGGGTCGTATATATGTGTTGGCTCGCTGGCTGACCCATTTAATTCTACAATGGAGAAGTTTTTTCCTTGTTCTAATTCTTCCCAAGTGTTATACATCAAATCCATTCTGCCAAAATAAAACTCGGGAACTTGAAGACACATTTCGTCAATAACTTTGGTCAATTCAGGTGAAACTAAATGGCTATAATCCAAGAATTTTGCACCACGAGCATGATTTCCATACGGCACCAAATTTCTCTTTTCTCCTTTGGCTAATATTGTTTTTAATTGGCTGCCATATTCTTTTTCGAGTGCTTTCAATTGAAATTCATAGCGTGGGTTTGTTTTTAATAATTCTTCAATAGTTGAGCAACCATCGCCTTCAATTATTAAAAATTCTTTAGCAACAATTCCTGTAATTCTTCCGTTTTTTTCATGGGGAAAGCGCACATAAAAAATTCCAACCTCATTGGGAAACAGAATCAAATCTTGTAATAAATAATCAAAATTGGCTTTATTGTGATAGGCTCTTAATTCGTTTAAATCAGTAACTTTTTTAACTGCTGAACCTCGAAGTCCTATATCTGGCTTGACTATAAACGGGAAATGTATTTTTGAATTAACAAGGATTTTTTCTACTTCATCAAACGGGATTTTGTCTTTGACAAATTTTGTTTCTGGATAGAATTGCTGTGGAATTAACTTATAAATCTGCATTTTGCTTTCCATAAAAAACCCACCATTTTTGATTGTTGGATCACAAGCGTTGAAAAAGAAAATCGAACGCGCTTTTAAAGCATAATATGCCCATAAAAAATAAATAGGAATATAGACAATCTCAAATGGCCAATATTCCCAATGGAACAATTTATGGAGAAATAGTCTCAAATGAATTACGAATTTCAAATTACGAATTAAACTGAGATAAAAGTATTGGAAAAATACCGTTCGGCAATCAAATCGTTGTAATGAATTTCAACTTTGTTCTTTTCGATAACCGTTTGCGTGATGCTCAAGGTTTTCAAAGTATCATTCCTATTGATAACCAACCCGTGCTCGGTATTTTCTTCTTCAGTGTAACGATGAAAATTAAACATTTCTTCTGCATTCACTTCAAGTTTTGTATCCAAAAAAGTGTAAAACCAATTGGCTCTTTTTTCTCTGATTTCTTTAGGATATAATGTTGATGATGACCAGATATAGCTTTGATTTGTGTCCAATTCTAAAGTGGTTTTTTCAAGTTCATTCCATCGAAGTTGGTAAAGTTTTTGATTTTCAAAAAGCACTAAAGTAAAAGGTTCAATATTATTCAAATCAATGAATTTCCAAGCGTGAATTACTGATTTGCTGCTAATCAAATCGAGTACAATCAAACCTCTGCTTTTTCGGTAATTTTCTTTTATGACGTGCTTTTCGTCAGCTCCATTTAAAAGCACTAAAATGGTAGAATGCTCGTTGATTGCATACCAGGTTCCTCCACCTTTCTTGTCTTTTGGAAAGATTATTTTTTTGTTGTTGATAAGATAATTTTTGGGTTCAACAGCGCTAGGTCTTAGTGTTTTTTCATCGCGATTTGAAGTGATAATTATTTTGCCATTCGCATTAACAAAACTTACTGTGCACATTGTTTTCGATATTCTATAGTAGAGCGGGCTACGCCAAAATCATTGTCTATCTGTAAATGTTCTAATTGCAAAACAGCCACTTTTATCAAGGCCTGATGATGAATGCAATGTTCTAGATTGTATAATAATTCCCTGAAATAATTGCTTTCAATATACAATTCTTCATCATCTACAATTTGTTGTAGCGTTAGCTTTTTGTCTTTTTTTTCCAATTGATTTTTGATATCCTCTATGCATTGTAGAGCAAAATCGGTGTCAGTTTGAATTTTGTAGTCACGATTTCTTTTATCATAATTCACAACGCCACCTTCATATTGATTTTCCAAGCACTGAAACATTTCAATAATATGTCTTGTATGTTCGCCAATTGTAGAGTTACTCAAACCCTTGCAAGATGATGTAAAATCATCATTTGAAATTTGGTTTAACAGTGAAACCAATTCGTTTAATGTTTTATTTAAGGATGGTATGAGCATATTTTAATGTTTTTATCAATTACGAATTTTATAACATTTCAGTTTTTAGATTTTAAACCTTACTAAATCAGGGATTTTGCTTTTATTCTGAAAAATTAAAATCGAACAACAAAGTAAAGTAATTATTGCCAAAGTAAATAATTCTCCTCCATCATTTTTTACTTCAATTCCTAACACAAATAAGTGCGAAAAAAACGCACCAAGCATGGTTCCCAATCCTAGTAATGCACCAAGCAATGTAGTTCGTGGGATTAGAATTAAAATTGAAGCAATTAATTCGACTATACCCGAACCAATTCTTCCAAAAGGTTCAATTCCGAGTTTAGTAAAAATATAAATACTTTCCTCTGCTCCGGTAAATTTGAAATATAAAGTTTGTAAAAGAATTCCAACCGCTATGAGTTTAACAATCCATATAAATATTGGGTTTTTCATTTCTGTCGTTTTAGTTGATTGTTTTCTTCCAGTTGGAATCTGCTTTTTTCTTCAGATTTGCTTCGTCTTTATTCCAGCTTTTCAAGGTGTTATTGAAAAATGCATTATAGAACAAATTCAATTTTCCGTCTACAATTTTAAAAGTTTCTGGGTCAACTGCTACTTTTTCTCCGCTGGCACCCATCGCATAAGAACACCATCCACCATATTGTGGTTCGTAACTCGCTGGATTTTTTAGAAACAAGTCTTTGTTGGCTTGTGACGAAAAATTATACGTCACTCCTTCATAAGTTGTGGCAATGGTTACTTTTCCTTTTACTGCTTTTTTCTGCGTAAAATAGGCAACAGGATCATATCCTTGTATTGCGACTTTTTTCTCCAGATTGAATTCGCTTGCTCTTTTTGCTACAGTTTGTCCAAAAGTTGTTGCTGAAATTAGAGCAACGAATAAGATTAAGATTTTAGTTTTCATTTTTTTGAATTTTAATATTTGTTTTTATTGGTACAAAGATATTGTGGGATTAAAAAGTTGTTTGTCTGTTACTTTACAATTAGTGCAAAAAAGTGATTAAAAGGAATATTGGTATATAAGTCCTGCAACAAAACTCCTAGTTAAACCATCAGGGCGAATATCTCTAACAACAAATGGTATTGCCAATGAAAGTTCTAGACTGCTTTGTTTATTAATATTGTATGATGTTATTAAATTTCCATTTATAGTTAAACCATCCGAACCGTTTATGTTTTCTCTTTGTCCAAAAATGTTCTCATAGCTATCTTGACCCAAATGATAAATGAACAGCACATTAGGTTTAAACGTGAATTTCTTATTAGCTGTTTTTATCCAATAAGTGGCTCTAATCAAAGCATCAGGTTTACGCTCAAACAAATTTGTTGACGGAAAATCAACAGTTCCTCCATATTCTTTGAAGTAGGAATTCTTATTCAGATTAAATACCGGAATTTGGATTGCCGCATTAAAATCCCATTTTTTATAGTTGAGATTGGTGCCCAAAAATAAATCTATCGTTCCCAAACTCGATTGATAATCTAATGGCAACGAATAATCATTAATTTTTAGATTGGAAGCGGTAAATGGAAACTTAAGCCCTAGCAAAGTGCTCCATTGCTTGTTGCTTTTTTCTTTAAAATTATAATTTCCAATCAAAAACGCATCGCCTAATTGAGTTCTTGTACCAAAACTTCCATTGGCAGTGGAAAGTGTTACCTTACTAGTGAAGGAATACCTATCATTAAAACGTTTGGTATATGATATATATGGCGAAAAATATTTTACATCTGCTTCGCCCAAACTGAATATTGCCGCAACTTCTATTGTGTTTTTAAATTGCTTTTCATCAGCTTGAAACCCATGATTGACGGAGCATATTCCAGCATCACTGCATCCTTGAGCAAACGAAAATGTTATTGAAAACAGAAATGTACTTGTTAAAAATAATTTTCTCATGATTTAGTTTTGGGTTAGTGGAGCAATTGCATACAGATGATTGTACTGTTGGCAATGGATAAGCACATGCGAATAGCTAGCTACATCTACCGAAGCCGGGATAAGATAAACCGTTTGAGAAGTCAAATTTCCCAAATTAACAAAATTAGTAGGGGTAGCTGCTTTTGACAAATAGACTTTTAAATCCGGTCCGCTAGAGATGCTGAAAGCATCTAATTGTAGTTTGTACTGACTTCCTTCCTGATAAATTTTGGCTTCGCCAGATACTGATATTCCATTTGTTGGCTCAAAAATGCCATGGTATTTGAGTATTGCGACTGGCGTAATTGGAATACTGTTCTGAACTGTATGCGTCAACTCACCTTCTTCTTGGCAAGACAAAATCAGGAATAAAATTGGAATTATTAATAGCTTTTTCATAATTAATTAATTTAATAATATAAAGTTAAATCTTTAAAAAGAGATGAATTGTCGGATAGTTTACATTTTTCACAAAATAGTTTTTGATTAAATAATTTCACATAAAAAATTAATTGTTCCTCTATAAATCTGAGAATAAATTACAGCATTGTTTTTAAATTAATTAAGTTGCTTTTTCATTTATAATAAAAAAGACACTACAGCTTTAAAAAATAAAAAATGAACAATACAAGCAACACTGATTTTACTTTAGCTCATTTCAGAACTTGAATAATCAGTAATTAACCAAGTAATAAAAACCAAAATCGCTATTCCAAAATAAAAATTTCGTGCCAAACTTCCTTCGATAGATTCGAGACAAAAGGCAACTCCAATCAAGGCAAATGAAACTATGAGTTCTATCCAGCCGTGCAATTTAAAAGGAAGTAATTTTATCAAACCAAATTTAAAATCTGTAGTTATTGTTACTAATAAATGTATGCTTCCCAAAACATAAGTGAAAAGTGCGGTTTTTTCCGGAAGATGAAACAATGTTGGTGATGCCCACAAAAGTAGTACAAAAACATAATCGATAAGACCGTGAGATTTAGAGTTTAAGATTTTCATTTTACAAAATATTATGTTGGTTATAGTTTCTATTTAATTTCTGTTTGGCAAGCTGTTATAATTGCTCCTTTGTGATTTTTTTGCAAATAAGCTACAACAATAAAATCATCTATTTTCCAAGTATCATTAAAATCTAAAGATACTTGATTTTTATTATTTGCATACAAAGCTTGTTCTTTAAAGTCAAATACCACATTGTAACTGGTCTGTTTTAGTCCTGAATTTTCACCTCTTTTTATTTGGGTAAACTCTTTCTTTTTTAGTAATACAATATTTATATTTACGTTTTTTTCTAAACTATTGGTTTTCCAATTTACCAGCAACTGATTTCCTATAATTGTTGCAGATGTTATATCTAAACTAACTTCACTATTCAAGTTTAATTCTTGATTGACTAATTTCTCAATGCCACTTTCGTTACTTCCAATAATTTCATGCTTCCCATTGATGATTAATTGAGGCGTGTAGATATTATCAGTATCGAAGTTCTGAGCATATTCTCTTTGTCTGCTTGAAAATTCAGCTTTGCTAAATGGATCTTTCCAACCTAAATAATTCCAATAGTCAACATGAAAAGCCAACGGAATAATTTTAGGATTGTTTTTTAAAACATAGTATGCCAAAATCTTGTCTGCTGGCGGGCAACTGCTGCAACCTTGTGAAGTAAAAAGCTCGAACACCACAATTGCATTAGACTTGGAATTAGTTTTAGTGTTACTTTTTGTTTGCCCACAAGCCGTCAAAATAAAGAGCAGCAATAAGAACAATAAACAAAAGAGGTTGCAGGTACTTTTCATGGTCGTAAAAATTATAACTCAAATTTATAACTTTGATTACATTTCAATTGTCAGATACATTACAAAAAGGAGAAAATCATCAAATCATTAATAATTTCTAAACAAAAAAAGCAATACTAATTAGAATTGCCTTTTTTCATATTATAAAATTAAAAGTAGAAATTTTGGTGTCTACATTTTTTTACAATTTGCATCGCACACATGCCCTTTTTCGCCGTGTGCAAAAACACATTTTCCTGCTTTATGGCAGGCTTCCGTACATACATGTTTTTTCAATTTAGCTGTTTTAGGTTTTTCTTGTGCTGAAACAGCTAACGAACTTGTGATGGCAAACAAAACAACCATTCCAAACATTTTTACATTTTTCATATCTTAAATTTTAATTGGTTACTCCTTCTTTTAGATTTCATTAACAAATATATATCATATTAAAAATTGAAAATGTCGGGTAGTTTACATTTGAAGCAAAATAATTTTAAAGCTTCTCAACATCCTCAATTATAATTTCCTTTCTACCATAATGCATCAATCCTTTTTCTTCCAATTCGTTTAGTAATAAAGTAGCGGTTTGACGGGAAGTACAAATGATTTGGGCAATGTCTGTTTGAGTAAGGTAATTTTCGATGACAACTCTATTACCTTCTTTTTTGCCGTCACGTTCTGCCCAGTCTTTCAGAAAAGTAAGCAATCGCGTTTTTGCATCTTTGGATATCAAGTTGGAATAATTGTTTCTCAGGCGTTTCATTTTCAAGCCAACAAATTTTGTATAAGATAATGCCAAGTTTGGATTCCGCAACAATAAATCTTCAAAATCAGACATTAGAAAACTGCAAATAGCAACTTCATCTGTTAATGCTTTGGCATACTCGTTGGAGTTTCGGTCATTTTCGAGTTCTAATTCACCGAACAAATCGCCTTTTTGAATAATATCTTTAATGGTTTCATTACCATCTTCATCAATAGAAACAATTTTGATATTTCCTTTTTTGAGTAGAAAAACTCTGGGAACATCTGATGATGAAAAATAGAGTATATCGCCTTTCTTGGCTTTTTTAAAACCGGTAATGATACACAACTGCCTGATTTGAGAAAAACTTAAAGCTCTGAAAAGTTTGTGATCGCGGAGATACCAATATTTTAGTTCGTCATACATAATATTTTAATTTAATTTGTAATTTGCCTGAAAAGAAACACTTCCCATAAAGCCTTGCCCAACTTGTTCTCCTTTATTGAAAACATTAATTTCTCTACCAAAACCCAAAATAATTCCTGAATTAAATTGATTAGAAAAATCAAATAAATAACCAGTACTAATCCACGGCTGGATAACTAAATTTGTAGTTGTTCCTTGTAAAGCTCCATCAATCCAATCTGTCTTCATAAACCAAAAATCGGTAGCAAAACCTGCAATAATATGTGCGCGTTTTACTGAAAAATATTTTACGATTCCAACACTAGCTCCAAAACCTTTCGCAATTTCGCTATTATTAAAACCACTTTTATTTCCTCTGTCTGCAAAATTTCCTCCAACTCGAAAACGCAATGCTAAATTCTTTTTCAAAAAAACATTAGAGGTAAGCGTTGGTATAAAACCCACAGGGTATTTTTCAATCTCAAAACCTATTTCTATTTTCATTTTAGTCCTTTCATGGGATTGTGAGAAAGAAATAAAAGAAATCATTAACAATAAAATAAATAACAAATTATTTTTCACAAACTTTTTTGTTTTAAATCATTTCAAATTTAGTCAAAAAACAAAACCCTTTCAGTTTTCTGAAAGGGTTTGCTAAATATTAATTTTAAAAATAATAAATTATGGCATTTCAAATTTAAGAAAAATTATTAAACCAACCCTCTTGAAATTACAATTCTTTGAATTTCTGAAGTTCCTTCATAAATCTGTGTTATTTTTGAATCGCGCATCATACGTTCTACATGGTATTCGGCAACATAACCGTTACCACCATGAATTTGAACCGCCTCGTTTGCAACTTCCAAAGCAATTTCAGAAGCGTATAGTTTTGCCATTGAACCCGAGTGTGCAATATCTTTTCCTTCATCTTTTTCGCAAGCTGCTTTCATAATTAATAATTTCGCCGCAGTAATTTTCACAAACATATCAGCTAATTTGAAAGCAATTGCCTGGTGTTTAAAAATTTCTTTACCAAAAGCTTTACGCTCGTGAGAGTATTTTAAGGCCAATTCATAAGCCCCAGTTGCAATTCCTAATGCCTGAGATGCTATCCCAATTCTTCCGCCGTTCAATACATTCATCGCAAAGTTGAACCCAAAACCGTCTGCACCAATTCTATTTCCTTTTGGAACTTTTACATCGGCGAATAGTAATGAATGTGTATCGCTTCCGCGGATTCCCATTTTCTTTTCTTTAGGTCCAATGTCAAAACCTGCCCAACCTTTTTCAACAATAAAAGCATTGATACCTTTGTGTCCTTTTTCAACATCGGTTTGTGCAATTACTAAATATGTGGATGCTGATGCGCCATTGGTTATCCAGTTTTTAGTTCCGTTGAGCAAATAGTAATCGCCCATATCTACAGCAGTTGTTTTTTGTGAACTTGCATCACTTCCAGCTTCTGGTTCTGATAAACAAAACGCTCCAATAACTTCTCCTTTTGCTAAAGGCACTAAATATTTCATTTTCTGCTCTTCGTTGCAATATTTTTCCATCCCGGCACAAACCAATGAATTATTAACCGACATGATTACTGCAGCCGAAGCATCAACTTTAGCAATTTCTGTCAATGCCAAAACATAGGAAACACTGTCTAAACCTGCGCCGCTATATTTTGGATCTACCATCATTCCCATGAACCCTAATTCTCCCATCATTTTTACTTGTTCTGTTGGAAACTTAGAATGTTCGTCTCTTTCGATTACGCCTGGCAATAATTCTGCTTGAGCAAAATCTTTGGCAGCTTGTTGAATCATTAGATGTTCTTCGGTTAAATTAAAATCCATTTTTAATGTAAATGTATGGTGTATAGTGTAATTTTGAATGCCAAAAGTAATTCATAAAAATGAAAATTTCAAACGTTTTCGTAAATTTAGCCAATGTTTAAAGAAACTTACAATGTCATCGGAGTAATGTCTGGCACTTCGCTTGATGGTATTGATTTAGCACACATTCATTTTTCACAAATTGATAGTATTTGGAAATTTACAATCCTTGAAACAGAAACAGCTTCTTATGATACTAATTGGTTAAAAAAACTAAAAATTGCCGTTTCTTTTTCTGAAATCGAATTGATGAAACTGAATGAAGATTATACCATTCTTTTAGCAAATGTTATCAAATCATTTATCGCAAAATACCAATTACAAAACCTCGATGCCGTATGTTCGCACGGACATACGATTCTGCATCAGCCACAAAAGGGTTTTACTCTCCAAATTGGTAATCTTCCTGAAATAGCAAAACTTATTAATCAGACTGTCGTTTGTGATTTCCGAGTGCAAGACGTACAATTAGGTGGACAAGGTGCACCTTTGGTACCCATTGGAGATAGAATTCTATTTCCCGATTATGATTATTGCCTGAATTTGGGCGGTTTTTCTAATATTTCATTTGAACAAAATGGCAACCGAATTGCCTTTGATATTTCACCTGTAAATACCGTTTTAAATTTTTATGCAAATAAATTGGGCTTGGATTATGACAATAAAGGAAATATTGCTCGCTCAGGAAAATTGAATGTTGATTTGTTGAATGAATTAAATGTTTTGGATTATTACAAAAAATCATTTCCAAAATCACTTGGATTTGAATTCGTAAAAGAAATTGTCTTGCCTTTGATAGAAGGATATGACATATCAATTGAAGATAAGATGCAAACTTTTACTGAGCATGTTGCGATTCAGACTTCATTGGCTTTGCCAAATAAAAACGGAAAACTATTAGCTACTGGCGGCGGAACATATAATGATTTTGTAATGGAACGAATGCAGTTTTATTTACCAGAATTGAAAATCATTATTCCGGATGCAAAAACAATAGAATTCAAAGAAGCATTGATTTTTGCATTGCTTGGCATTTTAAAACTGCGAAATGAAGTCAATGTATTATCTAGCGTTACTGGCGCAAAAAAAAATCATAGTTCAGGAGTTATTTTAAGTATAAATTAAGAAGGGTCTATTAATTAATTTTATACTTTGGCTACTCAACTTAAAATAATAATAAAATGAGAAAATTAATGTTAGCAGTTATCGCTCTTTTGGGCTTTACATTAACTGCATCAGCACAAGCTGGAAAAAAAGAAACCAAAACAACAACTAAGACAGAAACTAAGACAGAAACTAAAGTTGTTATGAAAAAAGACGGAACACCAGACAAACGTTTCAAAAAGGAAGAAACCAAAGTGGTTGTTAAAAAAGACGGAACGCCAGACAAACGTTTTAAAGAAAATAAAAAATAAGTATATTTTAAAAAAACCGCCACTAATTAGTGGCGGATTTTTTATCGTATTCACTTTTTCATCTCTTCTAGCATTTTGATAATTTTATCCAACTTATCAACTTCAATAGAATTTAACTGTTCGGCTAAAGCTTCTA
>JAYVNT010000381.1:0-3811 GCA_043758285.1 Flavobacterium sp. | reverse complement strand
AACATTAGGTTTTGTGCAATTGGGCAAGACGTAGAAATTCAGCATCTGTGCTACTTTGATCATCAGTTCGTTCGGACGAAAAATGATTTTAAAGCCGTTTTTAATTCAACATTTTTTCATACTTTTGTTAAGATTTCTGTAGGCAGAATTCTATGTCTTTATCTGCAAAAAGTCCTTTCGCTAGGCGACATACTAAACGACTATTAAAAATTTATTTCATCAAAACAAACAAATATAATGACCAAGGTGTTTTCAATGACTTCAAGCTTTTTAATTAGCTTAATAATTCTTAGCGGCTGCAACAATGCCGACACTTCCAAACCAACTGCCGACAAGGAACTAAAATCCGACACACCGGAATATTTTTTCCTGCGACCAAAACTTGAAAAAGAATATGGCTACACCCATGCAGTAAAAATTGGTAACGACCTTAAAATTTCCGGAGCTGTGAGTATGGATGACCAAGGCATTATTGTTGCGCCAAGTAACATGGAGCAACAGATGAAGAACTGTTACAGCGACTTAGAAAAAATATTACATCACTATGGCTACACTTATGACGATGTAGTTGCAGAGAATGTTTATACAACCAATATGAAGGAATTTATAAAAGTTTCAGAATTCAGAAAGTCTATTTACAAAAAGCAATTTCCAACAGGAACATGGCTTGAGGTCAAAGGGCTTGCTATAGACGGTCAATTGATTGAAATTGATATGGAAGCTCACAAAACAAAATAAATTAATTATAAGTTATCACAAAAAAGTATGAAAGTCCAATATGAGGTTTGACATTATCATTACCAAACGTTGTAAGAGTCAGCATTATTGCACATCTAAGCTATGACTTGGGCTTGACTAACATCGTTAAACTTTTGTAATAAACTTGTACATTTGTTTTTGCAATCGGCAGCGGTTTTGGGCTGACAGAATACTAATTCCCGTACTTCGGCAGGCCCTATCCGTTAGCGGTAATTTAAGTGACCACATTTTTGTCAAAAAATTATTGACTAAACTTTTTAATCTGAAAAATAATGGCAATAATTACTTCAAAAATTCGCTTTGACAAATCAGGCTATTACTTTATAGGTTTATTAGTACTTGCCTTATTAGGCTTTTGGCCTTCATATTTTTCTAAATTTTTTAACGGAACAGAAGACTACTCTTTTTATTTCCATTTCCATGCAACCATGGTAGCACTTTGGATTTTGGTACTAATTACTCAACCGATCTTAATTAGAAAAAAGAAAATTACAACTCATAAATTCATTGGGAGATTAACTTATATATTGATGCCACTATTGTTCATATCCGTTATCCTGCTAACACATCTTCAAATTCAGAACCATGTACAAATTGTAAATGGAGAAAAACTATATGGACCGCACTTAATTATTCCATTTAAAGACCTATTAATTTTGGGAACCGCATATATCATTGCTATTGTTTATCGGCATGATATAAATATCCACGCAAGGGCAATGATTGCTACAGGAATTGTATTTATTGAACCAGCACTTATTAGATTTATTAGACATTCACTAATACAAGATTTACACTTATCATATTACTTGACAATTGGAGTTGTTTATTCGCTTTTAATTGGACTTATGATATTGGAGAGAAACCAAAAAAGAGGAAGATGGGTTTTCTCATTAATACTCGGATTATACATAATTGTTCATTCTATTTTTATATTTCAAGTGCGTATAGGAATTTGGGAAACCTTTGCTAAGTGGTTTGCAGGCTTGTCTTTACCATAACCTAAATTCACAGACAACGAACCGCTAACAAAAGGTTTTGTGCAAGTGGTGCGGACGGAAGGATAATGAGAATTTATAATTTTATTGTATATTTGTGCAATGGGGGGACTTTTGTATTTCAAGTTTTCTTGCATCTGCCGTTCCGACTCTACTTTATGGGCAAGATTAATAAAAAACTAAGCGGATTAATAAGACACAAATAATGATTATATCTGGTAGTTCTTATTAATTTAACAAGTCTGACAAAAATATTAAATAACAGTGGAGACCAGAACCCACTTTAAAAAACGGGGCGTATTCTGAAAAGCCTAATGAGTAAGAGAAAAAATTATATTAAAAATGTTTAAAAAATTCAATTTAACAGACAAACTCCTATTTGTATCTGCATTTCTTTCACTTATTTATTCCGAAGTTTTGTTTTTTTATGGCAATCCAAACCAAGCAATTTTTATTGGAATTTGGGTTCCTTCAATACTCTGTTTTGGAATATACTTAAACCTCGTAAATAAGAATAAAAATGATTGAATTTATACCATATTTTGCAGGATTAATAACCTTAATTTTTGGGGCTGCTTTTAGTTATGCTATAACTGATGGATGGAAATTTAAAAAAAAATAGATAGTTTTTTATTGACATCAAACTCAAACTAGCTTGCAAAAAGCGTTTATCGAAAAAAAGACAGAAGTGCTATACCCAGCATTTGTAATTCTATCAACATTTGTGTTAGGTTGAAAGTTATTGCCACTAATTCTAAATCTGTATAAAGCCCTGTTCGTTGTGTGCAAGGCGTTTTTTGACTAAAAAATAATAGGCTTACCGTTCCGATTAAATAAAGTAACGCCGCAATAGCACTATGTAAAGAAAGCAGCCGCTTGTTTCAATCTCTCGATTGAAACAAGCGGCTGCTTTCTTTTAACTCTAAAATATCGAAGCAATTAATAAAATAGTAATAGTCGGTACTCTACGTTAAATCCATTTTCAAAGATAGACCCAAAAACATACTCCTTAAAAATGGATGCAGTAAACGTAATTTTTTTGCTTATCAATAAAAAGTAAACGGCTTTTTATTTAAACAGTATCGAACAATCTATCCATTAATTGTTTAATTGCTTTAACACATCAGAGCAAAAGAATTAACAGAATAATTATAATAATAATTGCCCCGCCCGATAGATATACGCCGCCACCTATATCTTTCATTTTAGTTTTTAGAGAGCGTGTTTCATTACGCAATTCTTTTTTTTCGAGCTTGGTTAAGTGCGATTTATCCATTGCTTTTATTTCGTTGAGTCTTTCAAAAATGCAAGGTATTTCATCAGCCGCTATGCTGAGTGAATCTGTTTTGCCAATATTTTTTGAAGTTGCAGCGTGTAGTGCGGTTGAACTAAATGCCAGAAATGCGCACATTGCGAATAATAAAAATGTTAATCTTTTCATTGTGAGAAGTTTTAATTGTAAATACTACTGCAAAAATGCTTAATTCAATTGCTAAATTAATTACACAATTTTAGGATAGAGTTACATAGTTTGCATTTTGCTTCAACAAAATGATTTACAATTTTTTTATCAACCTTAATCTGTGGAAGTTGTAAATTTTTTCTAAAAATAAACTACATTCGTGGTCTTTGTTCGTTGGTATTTCATCGTTACTAATTCAACCAACGCCGAATAATTATCACCTATCAACTAAATTATGGATTTCATTGATTACTATAAAATTTTAGAGATTGATAAAACAGCTACCGAAGCTGATATTAAACAAGCGTATCGGAAATTAGCCAGAAAATTACATCCCGATTTAAATCCAAATGATAAAGACGCGCATAAAAAGTTTCAGAAAGTAAATGAGGCAAATGAAGTATTGAGCGATTCGGAAAAAAGAAAAAAATACGATAAGTACGGAAAAGATTGGGAACATGCCGACCAAATAGAAGCGCAGGAAAAAAATCAGAGGGAGCGACAAGAATATCAACAATCGCAGCGCGGCAGAGAGCAACGACAAGGCAATCAACGATCGTCTTATTCTGGTAATCCGCAATATTCCGGTAAT
>JAYVNT010000380.1:0-3820 GCA_043758285.1 Flavobacterium sp. | reverse complement strand
TTTTCAAACCTTTTTTTGATGGCATTCCGAATGTGAATTTCTTTGCAGTTGATGTCAAAGGAAGACACAAAGGGTTTCTCGGATTGTTGAGATTACATTCCGATTTACAGCAACTAAATATTGATGCTGTTGCCGATTTGCACAATGTACTGCGTTCTCAAATACTTCGAACGCTTTTTGCTTTGAGCGGAAAAAAAGTGGCTTCAACAGATAAAGGCAGAGCTGAAAAAAGAGCTTTAACTCGTGCCGATAATAAAATCTTCCAACCAATCAAATCAATGGTGGAAAGACATTTGGACACTTTTAAAAAGTTAGGTTTCATCATTGATTTATTGAATCCTAAATTTTCTCAGAAAGCAACGTTATCCAAAGAAATTTTAAAAGTTTCAGGCGAAAAAGCCAATCAAAATTGGATTGGAATTGCACCGTTTGCGCAATACGAAAGCAAAGTTTATCCGCAGGATTTGATGCAACAAGTGATTGACAGTTTGGCTTCAGACACCAATAATAAAATCTTCCTTTTTGGTGGCGGAAACAAAGAAATTGAAATCCTGAATTTGTTTGCCAACGGAAAAGAAAATGTCATAACCGTTGCTGGAAAACTTTCATTGCAACAAGAATTAGATTTGATTTCCAATCTGGATGTCATGCTTTCTATGGATTCTGGAAATGCCCATATTGCGGCAATGTTGGGAATAAAAGTGATTACACTTTGGGGCGCAACCCATCCTTTTGCTGGTTTTGCTCCGTTTAATCAACCGATAGAAAATTGCTTGGTTTCGGATAGAGAAAAGTATCCATTGTTACCAACTTCGGTATACGGCAATAAAAAAGTGGCAGGTTATCAAGATGCGATGCGAACGATTTCACTTGAAAGCATTCTTGAATTAATCAATAAAAAATCTGTTTACTAAAAGCTGAACACTGAACACTTTCTAAACATCATCATAATCAATATAAATCTCCGGAGATGTTGGATGTGCTTGACAGGTCAAAATCAATCCTTCGGCAATTTCGCCATCGGTTAAAATAGAATTCTTTTTCATCTCGGCAGTACCGCTTGTAATTCGCGCCAAGCACGAACTGCAAATGCCTCCCTGACACGAATAAGGTGCATCAATGCCTTGTTTCAAAGCCGCTTCGAGAACGGTTTGCTTTTGCGACATTTCGAAAGTGGTTTCCTCATCGTCAACCATTACGGTTATTTTGGTATGACCCGTATGGGTTTCGGCACTTGCGTTTTCATTGGCTGTAGACGTTGAAAAGAGTTCGTAATATATGTTTTTCTCAGGAACGTTGTGCGTTGCCAAAACAGCGGAAACCAGATTAATCATTTCCTCGGGACCACACAAATAGAATTTGTCAAACTCCTTTTCTTTGTGTTTGTTGTTCAACACAAAATTTACTGCCGACTTATCAATTCGACCAAAAAGAGCGCCATCGGCTTTGGCTTGACTGAACACATAATGCACAAAAAAGCGACCCACATACTTCAATTGCAGTTCGTGTATCTCGTTGTAAAAAATGGTTTCTTCAGGATTTTTATTGCCATAAACTAGCACAAAACTACTTTTTGGTTCGCTTTCTAAAACCGATTTCAGGATGGACATTACAGGTGTAATACCACTTCCGGCGGCAAAACCTACGTAGTTTTTTAATCGTTCAGAACTTGGTTCAAACGTAAATTTTCCTTCGGGTTGCCCCACCTCAAGGATGTCACCCACTTTTAGATTATCGTTCGCAAATTTAGAGAAATGCCCTTGTTTAACTGATTTGATGGCAATGCGCAATTCACCGCTTTCTGGCGAAGAGCAAACCGAATAGGCACGACGAATTTCTTCTCCGTCCAGCGTTAATTTTAGGTTTACATACTGACCAGCACTAAACTGGTAAGCAGCTTTTAGTTCGTTTGGGATATTGAAAGCAACAGAAATGGCATTGGCGGTTTCGTGTTTTACTTCCTTGATTTGTAATTTATAAAAAGAAGACATGAGCAATTTTTTTGGCAAAGATAACAAACGATTAACTTTTGAAGAAATATAAATTTAGTCAGGTAGTTTTTAGCACCACACGGAAGGATTCGTTCGGGAGCGTTGGATTAGACAAGAACGCTGTTATGCGATGGTTTAGTATTTATTACAATTTCCTTTTCTTTGGACTTTGACGATTAGAAAAAAATGAAATAATTTCAATCGTATTGTTTTTTACTCGATAATACAGCGTATTATGTTTGGCAACAACAACTCTGCGGATTTCTTTTTTAATATCAGATGATTGAAATAGATTTGGATTATGGGAAAGTAGTGTTAGGGTTTCCTCAATTTCTATAGCAAGATTGCTTAATTCTCTTTCTGTCCAGTTTTTTTCAAGATATTCAATTGTTTTTTCTAATTCACTTAAAGCAAAATCTGTCCAAAGGATTTTATAACCATTTGTCATAAAGTTGTCTTGCTTTTGAGTGTGAATTTAGTTTTCCTGCTTCTGCGTCTTGTAATCCTTTTTCAACAGATTGTTTTTCATTTTCAGAAATCGAAATCCACCAATCTTTATTTTCTTGTTTCTTTAAATCGATGATTTTATTGAGTAAAGACAAATCCTCAATAGTTGAGAGCCATTGAATCAATTCTATTTTTTTGGTTTGTATATTTAATTCAGCTTTCATATCTAAATAGTAATTACTATTCAAAAGTACACTTTAATTTCAAATGTTGTATGTAACGCGATGTTAAAAACTATCACATAACGTTCCGCCTTCTCGTCAGTTGCGTACCGATAGCTATCGGGGCAAGGAACGCAATTACAAGCTATCCGGACAAAAGTTAGTTGCCAACTTTACCAACAAGCCTTGTTGCGGAGAATAATACTCAAAGAAAAACGACATATAATCCCTACTCAAAGTTGTGAATAACTTTATGGTGCTTTACATAGGAACGGCTGTTGGGCGAAGCATTTTTAATCCTCAAATTTTGTATATCGTAATTCAGAATTTCCACAAACAATTTCTGTTCTTCTGATTTTTGTCTCTTCTCCAGTATTCATTTGTCTCAATTTATTGCTGTTTTTATCTACTCCAAACCACCAAATTTGATTATCAGAAAACACAAATTCATAAGAATATATTCTTTCATAAGCACTTTTCGAAAACTTTATATTTTCAGATTTTATTAGTTTTAATTCTTTAGTAATTTTGTTTTGTTCATAAAACAGAAATTTATCTTTGTCAATAATCAATATTTGGTCTTTTAGTGAATCCTTCTTTTTTTCAAATCCCCAATTAGAGCCAGTTTCTTCAAGTTTCCATTTTCCAATAATACTTTCGACTAATTTAATTCTAGCTATTGGTCTTAAAGAATCAGATTTTATTTTTCCAATTTTTCCAATTTCATTATCTGGATTTAATTCATTTACAAACTGAAAAACTCCTGCTGCTTTATCATACTCTAGTTTGTTGAGATATTCTTTCGCTTCATCAAACATTTTCTTTTGATAGCCTGGAGATTTCCATTCTTGTGACGAAACTAGACTTACATTAAATAAGATTATTATTGAAATGTATTTTTTCATTTATACTTTTTTTCTTGTCGGTTCTTTTAATGTTTCGCCTAACGTTCCGCCGATTCACGCAGTTGCGAACTTCGGAACGAATTATTTTCCACTAAGATAATATTTCCTGCGAAACGTGAACGTGAACTTACCACAAAATTCGCAATTGCGAGAAACCGCTCATATCTTTGTTTCTAATTCAAATATAATAAAAATACCTTTGATGAATTACTAACCAATAAACAAGACAAAGTTGCCAAATTGTGCTACGGCTAGA
>JAYVNT010000379.1:0-3825 GCA_043758285.1 Flavobacterium sp. | reverse complement strand
CCATAGATATTCAATCCGTCATAATTTCTATTCAATGTATGCCCTATCATTCCTCCATTTTTAACTCTATCATCAGCAGCCATCCATTCTTTACCTTTCATAAAGGTAAAATTAGCTTTTGCGGCAAAATGTTTGGTAAAGGCATGGGCTGCTCTAATTCCCACATCCCAATAATCATTTGTTCCCGCAACTTTTTGAGTAGTCTGACCATATTTGAAATAAGTACTCAAACCTTGATTAGTAAAAGGGCTTTTACTATTCATAAATAATATACCATTGAAAGCATTAGCACCATAAAGCGCAGAAGATGCTCCAGGGAGCAATTCCACATTAGCTATATCAAGTTCTGAAACACCAATTAAATTTCCTAAAGGAAAATTTAAAGCTGGAGAAGAATTATCCATGCCATCCACTAATTGCAAAAAACGAGTATTAGCAATGGTGGCAAAACCTCTAGTGTTGATTGATTTGAAAGACAAACTACTCGTGTTGAAATGCACTTCTTTAAGGTTTTCAAGACCATCATAATAAGTGGCAGCCGTAGTGTTCTTAATTTGTTGCAAATTCATTCTTTCAATAGTTACTGGGGATTCCAAAACTCTTTCAGGTGTTCTAGATGCTGAGACAACTATTTCGTCTAGTTTATTCTCTTCAGCCATTAATGCGACAGTAACTTTTTGTTTGTTTGATGTAATGGCTACCTTTTTCGAACCATTACCAACACTCGAAATCTCGATATTAAAGGGTGGTTTTTTTGAGGTAGATAAATTGAAATTTCCATCACTATCTGTAACTGTTCCTGCGCTATCGCCACTTACTTTAACATTGGCGCCTGAAATTGGTTCGTTCTTGCTGTCTTTTACCGAACCCGATATTGAAGTTTGTGCAAAAGTTATTCCGCAAAAAAACAATGAAACGATAAATAAATAAATCTTCATTTGGTTTTGATTTTGTTGGTTTAGGAAGCCAAAGTACAAATATTATTTTTATATCCTGAAAAAACATTGCTTATTTTTAGTGATTATTTAATTTTATAACTCAAAATTACAGATGCGTTATTTATGATGTTCTTGTGTTTTCAGCAACAATTTGACCCGAACGATAAAAAAAATACTATGCACACATATAAAATCAACGTTAATTTGGATTATTCATAATTTATTCAATAAAAAAAGCGAGAACAAGTCTCGCTTTTTTTGTTTTATATTGTTGATAAAATTATTCTACAGTAACCGATTTTGCCAAATTTCGAGGTTGGTCAACATTACAACCGCGTAAAACAGCAATATGATATGACAATAATTGTAAAGGAATTGTTGTGATTAATGGGGATAAGGCATCGGATGTTTCAGGAATTTCAATAACGTGATCGGCTAATCCTTTTACTTGAGTATCACCTTTGGTGACAACCGCAATAATTTTTCCGCTTCTTGATTTAATTTCTTGAATATTACTAACCACTTTGTCATAATGCCCTTGTTTTGGTGCAATAACAATTACAGGCATTTGTTCATCTATTAATGCTATTGGACCATGTTTCATTTCGGCCGCTGGATATCCTTCCGCATGAATATAAGATATCTCTTTTAGTTTCAAAGCACCTTCAAGAGCTACAGGGAAATTATATCCTCTTCCGAGATATAAACAATTGGTAGCATCTTTAAACTTAGTGGCTATTTCTTTGGCTTTTTCATTAGTTAATGCCAATGCCTCAGCTACTTTTTCTGGGATAACTTCTAGTTCTTGTAAATATCTGTGGAAATCAGAATTAGACAATGTTCCTTTGGCTTTTGCTAAACGTAAAGCTATCATCGTTAATACTGTTATCTGTGTTGTAAAAGCTTTGGTTGATGCCACGCCAATTTCTGGCCCAGCATGTGTATAAGCACCCGCATTTGTTTCTCTTGAAATAGAAGAACCAACAACGTTGCATACTCCAAACACAAAGGCACCTTTTTCTTTAGCTAATTTAATGGCAGCTAAAGTATCGGCTGTTTCTCCCGATTGTGATATAGCAATGACTACATCACTTTTATTAATTATTGGATTTCGGTATCTAAACTCTGAAGCATATTCTACTTCAACTGGTATTCTTGCAAATTCCTCAATCACATATTCTGCAACCAATCCTGCATGCCATGAAGTGCCACAAGCTACTATCATAATTCTTTCGGCATGTAGAAATTTTTCCAGATTGTCTTCTAAACCAGCCATTTGAATAATGCCCTGATTGGCTAACAATCTTCCTCTATAGGTATCCTTAATAGCATTAGGTTGCTCATAGATTTCTTTTAACATGAAATGATCATAACCGCCTTTTTCAATTTGCTCCAAATTCATTTGAAGTTCCTGAATATAGGGATCAACTAATGAATCATCCTTGATTTTTCTAATCTTTAATGGTTTATGAAGCCGAACAATAGCCATCTCTTCATCTTCTAGATAAATAGCGTTCGATGTATATTCAATAAAAGGCGAAGCATCAGATGCAATAAAAAACTCGTCCTCTCCTACTCCAATTGCTATAGGACTTCCTAATCGTGCAACAATAATTTCGTCTGGATTTTCTTTGTCAAAAACACATATGGCATAGGCACCCACAACTTGGTTTAAGGCAATTTGAACGGCTTTGCCAAGTTTTATATTTTCTTTCTTTTTAACATCTTCTATTAAGTTTACCAAAACTTCTGTATCGGTATCCGAAGTAAAAGTGTATCCTCTTTTTAACAATTCTTTTTTTAATGGCTCATAGTTCTCTATGATTCCGTTATGGATAATTACGATATCTCCTGAATTGGAAACATGTGGATGCGAATTAATATCATTGGGAACTCCGTGAGTTGCCCAGCGCGTATGTCCCATTCCAATAGTGGCTTTGGAAGAAGCAATAGCAGATGATTTTTCTTCAAGGTCTGAGACTTTACCTTTGGTTTTAGAAATCTTAAGGTCTTTACCGTCATAAAGCATGATTCCGGCACTATCATAACCTCTGTATTCTAATCTTTTCAACCCTTTTATTACAATTGGGTATGCTTCTCTAAATCCGATATAACCAACAATTCCACACATAACATTAATTATTAATTAGGTTTTGTATAATAAATTTCTAGTTTTAATTTTTTACCGTCTGGGACAATAGGACTAGTCCCATATAAAATAGTTCCCAAGGGACTTACTACTGACATAGATGGAACACTAGAAAAATTAGCGTTTGCAGTTTTTAGTTTTGAAAGTCCAACGTTGTTAATGCTTTCAGTAACCGATAAACCAAGACGAACATTGGTTGAGTCATTTTTAATTAAATTTCTAATGTAGTTTGTAATTTTTATTTTGTATTTAAAACCTTTAGGAATCGTACCATCAGTTTCTTTCTTTTGTTTTGCAAGAGTCCCATCTTCGTTTAAAAGCAATCCTCCAAAAATATATTTATTACGTTTTGGATAAATTCCGTTACTTGTACCATCAAATGAATAATCAACTAAGATTTTTTTATGGGTTAAATCATAAAGAAATATACGATTGGGTTCAAATATTTGTTTATCTATAGCTGGATTTAAATTTTGCATTTTACCCTCATCTATGTAAAATGTTAAATTGGCTTCATTAATCATCCACCTGTTTTTTATAGAATGGTAAATTTGTCCAGGCACAGCATCAATTAATGGAAATTTAAGATCGTCTAATTCATCTGAAACCCCATTTGATGTGTTGGTCTTAGTATATATTAAATAATGATTAACAGTGGGATTTCCAGAGGCATCAAGAGGAATAAGCATCCCGTTTTCATCTATTGGCTTTCCATTAGTATTCTTATGAACTATATAA
>JAYVNT010000378.1:0-11729 GCA_043758285.1 Flavobacterium sp. | reverse complement strand
ACGAAAAAGATAATTTAATTTACGAATAAAGAAATTTAATTTACAAAAAAAGAAATTAAATTTACAAATAAGATAATTTAAATTACTAAAAATGCATTTTATGTTACTAAATAGGTAGTTTAAGTCGCAAAAACACAACATGGGTTGGCATAAAAAAACTGCCCAAAAACAATATTGGTTGCAATTATAAGCGCAGCTCTTTGGTTGCGAAAATTTTTTAGCGCTTTTTTTTAAAACGATAAAGAATAACGGAAAGAATAGAAAACAATCGGCTAGTAGGTTTGCCGCTTACAAAGGTTTGTCTTTAACTTCTTTGGTAGCAATGGCGGATACTCTGTTATCAGCACCAATTGTTACATAAAGTTCTCGTTTGAACAGCTTTTTTTCGTAGTTGATGCTGTACCTAAAGATAAATTCGTCTTTTGTTTTATTATGAACCACATTCAGCAGGGTGAGACCCAAAAACCGTCCGTTGCGTTGATTAATCTTTTTGCAAATGGTTGAAATTTTATCTTTGGTAGCGTTTTGTCGCACTTTTTCGGTGGCTTCACTAGCACTAAAAGCTTTAAAACGAGACGTGTTGCACGATTCCAACAATCGTTTGCCAAGGTCATACGCTCGCATCTGTTTTGCAGGTTCTACCGATTCGGGTTTTATAAGTACCAACGATCTATTTACAATCACATGTTTCTTGCTCTTGCAAGAAATAACGAGTGCGATACAACATAGGATTATAATTTTTCGCATGCTTTTGTTGGGTTTAAAATCAATATGACCAATGGATTAAAAGTAGTAAAGTTAACGATTTAGTTGTTATAGCATTATACACAATCTTTATAAAATTTGTCAATCGGTAATCAAAAATAAATAGTTTCTCGTATATAGTTTTCAGTATTGAATTTGTATTTTTGAAACGCTAACTATCCTATCAAATGAAAATTGTTATATCGCCAGCCAAATCGTTGAATTTTGAAAAAGAATTGCCTACCACTACTTATACAGAACCGCAGTTTTTAAAACAAGCCACCACCATTCAGCAAACTCTAAAAAAGAAAAGACCAAAAGTACTAGCGCAATTGATGGACATTTCAGAGAAGCTGGCAGCGCTCAATTGGCAGCGCAATCAAACGTGGCAAACGCCGTTTACTACTGACAATGCGCGCCAAGCTATTTATGCTTTTGATGGTGATGTCTATTTGGGTTTGGATGCCTACACTTTGGCATCGGATAAGCTAGCAGTGCTACAAGACAAACTTCGTATCCTCTCGGGCTTGTATGGGATGCTCAAACCGCTGGATTTAATGCAACCCTACCGATTAGAAATGGGAACGGCATTACCCATTGGCAAAAACAAAAACCTTTACGAATTTTGGAAAAAGACCATTACCAAAACCTTGAATAGCGAATTGCAAAAAGGGGAGTTGTTTATCAACCTTGCCAGCAACGAATATTTTAGCGCGGTAGATACCAAAGCATTGAAAGTACCCGTTATTACGCCAGAGTTTAAAGACTATAAAGACGGCAACCTAAAGATGATTAGTTTTTTTGCCAAAAAGGCAAGAGGCATGATGGTGCGCTACATCATTGACACCAATGCCGAAACCATTGACGACCTAAAAGGATTTAACTACGAAGGATATGCGTTTGACGCTAATTTGAGCAAAGGAAATACGTTGGTGTTTACGAGGTAGTTTTTGTTTCTAATTTTTTAATAGTTTTTTTAGCTCTGGTGCGAATCCTTTCGCTGGGAGCAGGGGCAATAGTACGGAAGGAAATTAGCTTAACAATGTTTATCGGGGTGCTAATTTTGCCTCCGAATAGCCAGGTTGTATACCAGCGGCTTTCAATGCTTCATAAATTTCTATCATTATGAGACTGCGCAACGCACTTGCTGTTGATAAATCGGGAACCCAAAACAAGACTTTTATTTCTACATTTTTTTCGGTAAATTCATTTAAAACTATTTCGGGAGCTGGGGTTTGCAAAATTCTGTTGTTTTTTGAAATGGTTTGTTCTATTATTTTTCGCACTTGTATAATATCGGAATCAAACGATAAACCAATGGCAAATTCAACCCTTCTGTTTCTATCCTGTAACGTCCAATTTATTAAATGTTGTGATAGTAAATCGCCATTTGGAATAATGATATCAGCACCGCTTGAACTTTTAATGGTACTGCTACGAACGCCAATTTCTTTTACCACGCCGCTTTTATTTCCCACTTCTATCTGATCTCCCACCTGAATTGGTCGCTCAAAAGCAATGATGATACCCGATACTAAATTGTTTACAATAGTTTGCAAACCAAACCCGATACCGACACTCAAAGCGCCAATCATAATAGAGAGCTTGTCCAGAGGAATACCCGATGCCGCCACGGCTATAAAAAAGCCAACCGTCCAGATGGACAATCGGATTAATAATAGCATGGAGCCCAAAGAACTTCGCTTTCCGGATGTTATTTCTACGGTTTGCCCAAAGAAAAAATTAATAAACCCCGATAGTAACGTAGAAACCCAAATGATGATAAAGAAAATCCCAACATTTTTAAAATTGAACGAAAGACTGCCAATTGTGCGCCCTTTACTAACGAAATCAGTAAGTATCATTTTAAAGAAATCGTATAATGCCAAATCTCTTGCCAAATAGACTGCCCAAACCACTATGGCAGTAATCCATAAAACGCGTTTGAATTTATGTTGTAATTCTTTAAAATTAATGTAGGCCGAAAACCGACTTTGGTGATAGGCTTCGGATTGTATATAGATGGCTTCTAAAACACTTGTGCAAAATACTTTTAATGCCATTGCCAATAGCAACGTTTGTATAGCAGTTACACCACACATTTTGGCAAGCGTTACGCGCCCGAAAAGATTAAATAGGATGGATAGCGTCACGAAAACTAGTGTAAATAGTAGGACATGTTTTGTAATCGGAGATTCTTCAATACCAATAAAGAAGTTCTCTTTTTTGAAAAGCAATTTTAAACAGACCATCAGTAAAACAACTCCCATAACTAAAAGCCACCAACGTTCTCCGTAGGCAGATTGTAATAATAAATCATCTACAGCATATAAAAACCACAAAACACAGAGGGTTATCAAAATTGGTTTGCAGGACTTAGCAAGAAAGGGAACCATTAGAAAGACCAATGAAAGCAACCTTAATAATTCGAAAGTGTGCAAGAAGGACATCGTAGGACTTGGAAAAAAGAACGGCGCATAGGTAAAAAAGCCAAATAAATTGACCAGGACAATGCTTCGGCTGTAAAAAATTATATTATGTAATTCCAAAGGAGCTTCTGGCAACTTTTTAAGCTGTTTCATGTTTATAAAACTCCAAACAAGCGTAAAAATAAAGAGCAATAAGGTGATGGCTAAAACATCTAAATTGCTTTCTAAATACCGCGTTAATCCTCTGCTAAGTCTTATAAATGCTTCTTCAATAACGGTAGTAAAGGATTTTTTATACCAAGACGATTTTGCGGTAAGTAGCGGCGCTTCTTCCTGTCCCCACATGCTTCTTTTTTCAGAAATACTCTTATCCGCAAGATCTGAAATAATGTCATTGGCTTGCAACAAAGCAATAGTAACTCTGTTTCGCAAAATGTTTACTTTTGTTAACACCTTTTTTTGATCGGTGTCTAGCAGCACTGATTCTTCTTGGATATCCTGCAACTGCATACTCAAAATAGAATCTTGTAACGATGCTTTTAATAAAGGGTCTTTGAGTATTTTTTTTAAAGTAGCACTGTTCTTGGTTAGTGTGCTACTGTAATTACTAAGGGTGTTTTTGTACTCATTCAAATCGGAAGCGGTACCTTTCAACATGATAGAGGTACTATTCAATCCTCTTAAATTCCAACTGCTTTTGCCATTTTCTAACGATTCTTTAATTCGTTTTACCAGTTTTTCAATACTAGGAATGGTAGTAGTTA
Source organism: Flavobacterium sp. (assembly GCA_043758285.1). Lineage (GTDB taxonomy): Bacteria > Bacteroidota > Bacteroidia > Flavobacteriales > Flavobacteriaceae > Flavobacterium. The sequence goes on along the minus strand of JAYVNT010000378.1, from coordinate 7,792 downwards.
TTTCATTTAATTTAATTTTTTTTTCTAAGTAGGCGATATTCTTATCAATAATTACGGTATAAGCCCCAATCTTGTTTACCAATTCAGGAATGATTGTTGCGTTGTTGGAAGAATTATGTTGGATAGAATCCAAAATCATTTTTTGTTTTTTTTGCGCTAACGCTGGTAATGCTAAAAAACAAACCAACACTACAAAACCTATTTTAAAAAAAGAAGAAAATTTAGTATAAGCCATATCAAAGGTTTTAAACTCTATTTGGGTTAAAGATTATGTTCTACACCGCTACCATACGAATCCTTTCGTGAGGTTATGTATCTATTCTCAAATATATATAAAAGATTATAAAACCCATACAAAAACCTAGGAAATAAAACGATAAAAGGTAAAACACCGCTAAAGAGCATGTTTAATTGTGAGTTGCAAATTGTGAGATGTGAATTGTTGTTATGTGCCTTTTATTTGACATAAAAAAAGCTCCCGTTTGGGAACTTTTATTTATTTTTTATTCTTTACTATTTCAAATAAATGTATTCTTCATACTCCATTCGAGTCTCACTAGTGATCTTCTTTTGGTCTCGAGCTAACTCTCTCATGGCTTCAACACCTTTTTTAGCACAACGCTTTACTTTGGATAATCGGGAAGAGAAATCAATTAGTTTAGTAGCATCCTCAGGGCTGAGTTTGGTTTTTAGTTCATCTACAAAAGAGGAGAACTCTTGAACTACCTCGCTATTTTCATCATAATCTGTTTTCAAATCATCCAATAGTTCATGGATTTCTTTACTTATTTCATTGCTATGGTCTTCACTTTTCTTATGAAGCTCTTCAATGATCTTCTTTTGATTGTTGCCAAAAAGTCCCATGATAATTTGATTTTAAGTTGATGAATTGACAGTACTATATCAAATTTAGGAAATTGTTTTTGAATGATAAACAAATTGTTAATAACTTGCAAATTAGTTAATTAATGCATGGCTGCACTGGCATCAACTTTGGCTTTTCCTTTTTTTACCAATAAAATGAAGGGAATGCAAAAAAGAAATAGCAAACCAAGGTAAAGGAAAATATCGATGTATGACAGTACGGAACTTTGTTTGGTTATACCAAAATCTAAGACTTTATAAGCTTTGCGTAGTGCCACTTCGGGACTAAATCCTTTAGACATAAAACCTTTTTGCAATGCTTGTATTCTGTTTTGTACAACAACTCGTGTTGGATTTAAATTAGCAATCAAACTTACGCGATGTATTTGCCCAAAACGAGCGATGAAAGTGGTAATAATAGCAATCCCGAACGAACCACCAAGCTGACGCATCATTCCGGTAAAAGCTGCCCCTTCGCCAATACTTTTTCCTTTCAGTGCCGACAGCGACAAAGTTGTGATAGGAACAAATAGAAAACCTAAACCAAGACCACGAACAATCAGTGGCCAGAACATGTGCTCTTCGCCAGTGTCGGGCGTCATAATGTTATGCATCCAATACGTAAAAGTAAAAAATAGTAAAAAACCAATTGCCACCAAATACGTTTGTGGTACTCCACGTTGTATCATCTTGCCAATAAAAGGCATTAAAATAGCAACGGTTATGGAACTCGGAACTAATAGTAAACCAGCATCAGTTGCCGTCCAACCCAAAATGGATTGTGTGTAAATAGGAACAATAAAAGTAGTGCCATACAGCCCAAAGCCCATAATAAAACTCATCACAACGCCAACACGAAGGTTGCGGTCTTTGAGCACGCCTAAATTTACAATTGGGTATTTATAATTGAGTTCGCGCCAAATGAAAAAGAACAAGCCCAAGAAACTAATTACTGATAAAGTGGTAATTGTGTTGTCATTAAACCAATCGTCTTGTTGCCCGTGTTCGAGAATATATTGCAGCGAACCAATAAAGGCAGCCAACAATCCAATTCCCAACCAATCGACCTGATTGGCTTTTAGTTTTTCACCATACTTTGGACTTCTAACAAAAGATAAGGTTAGCAGTGTTGCTATAATTCCGATAGGCACATTGATATAGAAAATATAAGGCCAAGAAAAATGATCAACAATATAACCACCTAATGGAGGACCAAGTGTTGGACCAACAATAACACCCATTCCATAGATAGCTTGTGCCATACCGCGTTTTTCAAGTGGGTAACTTTCGGTGATAATGGTTTGCGCAGTTACTAAAAGTGCGCCACCTCCAAGACCTTGAATAAAACGAAAGGCGACTAATTCCCATATTGTAGAAGCATTACCACACATAAAAGAAGCCACCGTAAAAATTATAATAGAAGCAGCAAAGTAATTCCTGCGTCCAAATTGTTGGGATAACCAACTCGTCATTGGAATCACAATTACATTCGCAATGGCATAGGCAGTGATTACCCATGCTACATCCGTCAAAGTAGCTCCAAGACTTCCACGCATATTGTTAAGTGCTACGTTAACAATCGTAGTGTCAACAATTTCCAACAAGGCACAAAGCACCGCCGTAATGGTAATGATTGTTCTACGAAAACCATATTCTACTAAATTGTCGTGAACTATAGGTTTTGACATTGTTTTTTTTTTTGAGTTGCAAAGTTTCTTTTCTTTTGCTTCTTTTCTCTTTCTTCTTATTTTAAAATCACATCTACATCAGCATTCATTCCAGAACGCAATAATTGTAGTTTCTCTTTTGGATTGTTATCGGTGAAATTTATTCTAACTGGAAGTCGTTGCACCGTTTTTACAAAGTTACCACTGGCATTATCAGGAGGCAATAGTGAGAATTTAGAACCTGTAGCTGGCGAAAAGGAAGTTACTTCTCCTTCAAATTCGGTATCGGGAAATGCATCAACTTTGAGTTTTACTTTCTGACCCGCACGCATTTTGTCTAATTGTGTTTCTTTGAAATTAGCCACAACCCACGTTTCATTTTCGTTAATGATATAAAACAATGATTGTCCCGCTTGAACCAATTGTCCTGGCTGAATGTCAACAGTTGAAACTTGTCCGTCAATAGAAGCCGTGACAACGGTGTAACTCAAATTAAGATTTGTAGCATCTAGACTTGCTTGCGCTTTTTTGATATTGGCAGCAGCCACATTTACTTGTTTGTTGCTTACATTGGTTCTGGCAGTAGCTACATTTCGTTGAAAAGTAGATGCTTTTTGTTGGTCTACCAAAATCTGTAACTGGCTTTGCGCTTCTTGTTTTGCTGCTTCGGCTTGTTCAAATTGTTGTTTGGTAATTGAATGATTTTTATATAAGTTGTTGTAACGTTCAAAATCGTTTGAAGCGCGACGCAATCTAATTTTAGCTGATTCTATCGAACCATTAGAAGCTTGTACATTCGCATCAGAAACAGAAACACCAGCTTGCGACGTTCCGATATCGGCTTTAGCAACCTCGAAACTGTTTTCGGCTGCAGCCAAATTAGCTTTAGCTTCTTCCACTTTTACAACATAATCGCTGTTGTCAATCACAAATAGTGTGTCGCCTTTTTTAACGATGTCATTGTCTTTCACCAAAACTTTAGTAATATAACCCGAAACTCTTGCAATAATAGGGTTCATTTTTTTGGCTACTTGTGCGTCATCTGTCGTTTCGTGCGACAAGGAGTGAATGTATTTATAACCACCATATGTTAAACCAATTGCTAACAGGATGATGAATATTAAACGAAATTTTTTATTATTTGCTGTTTTATTTTCCATGGTTTTGAATCTATTATTTTTGAGAGATGTTTAATGATGCCGTTAATTTTCCTGAAGCAAATTGTAGTTCATAATATTTCTGCGCCACATCGGCTTTTGAAAGCGCATCATTGATTTTGGCCTGCAATTGTTGGTAATCCGCTTCCAATAAATCATTGGTGTCCGAAAGACTGTTATCATATTTGTCTTTTACAATTCGAAAATTTTCGGTTGCTTGTTCAACGGCTTTGTCGTAAACCAAGCTTTGTTTTACAGAAAGCTTGTAATTTTCCTGTGCTTGAAATACTTCTTCTTTGATTTGGTCATTCATTTGCGACAAAGCAATTTCAGTTTCTTTAACTCTGCTTTGTGCCAGTTTAACTTGTTTGCCGTTTTTGAAAACACTCGCTAAATCATAGGACAAACCAACACCAAAGTTCATAGCATTAGTTACCGTTATTACGTTATTCAAATCAAAAGCGATGTAACCACCAGTAAGATTTAATGAGGGATAGTAATTTCCTTTTGCTATTTTAATGCCACTTTCAGCAGCTTGTTTTTTAAGTTCTAATGATTTCAAATCATTACGTTCCCCCTCACTTGAATTACCTTGATTGCTTGCCATATCTCTTTTTATGGCTTCAATATCGATGTCGACTTGTGTATTTTCTGGCAATTTTAAAAGCGTTATCAGTTTATAATTGGCAATTGATGTATTTTTCTTCGCGTTATCTAATGACAATTGTATGTTGGATTGTTGCAACTGCGCTTTGAGCAAATCATTTCGGGCAATCAAACCATTTTCTTCCATGGCAGTAAAATCTTTTACACGTTGGTCAGCGGTTTTTAAATTATCTTCAATGAGCGAAGTCATTTGTTGTGCTTTGTAAAGCGTAGAAAACAATTCAACCACTTCCAATCCAATTTGTTCTTGAGTGTGTTTTTCAGAGAAGGTTTCAGCTTTATACATACTTTCAGATGCCTTTATGCTGTTAGTTAGTTTGAAGCCATTAAAAATCGGTAAGTTTACATTTACTTGTCCCAAAAGCAATTGATCCACTTTTAACGGCGCAGAAGAACCACTAGAAGAACTGTTGTTGGATTGAATATTCGAATCCACATTTGCGCTTGATAATCGCAAGTATTGTCCAGACGCTTTCACACTCGGATAGCGATTATTTTTGGTAACGTCTAATTCAAGTTTGGAAGTTTCAACTTTGGCTTTAGCAAATGAAGCAGCATCACTATTGGTAACAGCCATTTTAATAGCTTCTTTCAAAGTCAAAAGTTTTTTTTCTTGTGCTTGATTTTTGGTAATACCCAAAAGCAGGAAGGCGAGAAGAATGAATTTGTTAATTTGCATAAACTAAAAGTGCTTTTATGGTTTTTTGGATGTGTTGTGTAAGTTCATTTGAAACATAATTTTCGAAAGATTTGTTGGTTTTCAAATCAAACAATTCTTGATAATAGGGTTTATTCATATGGAAATGAAGAAAACTACCAATGATTGTTGTCGGCAACAAAGCCACGTTGATGTTGGGCTGAAACAATCCTTGCTGTTGACCTTCGATAACAATGTTTTCAATTAATTTTAAATTGTTTCTTTTCACGTCTGTAAAAGCAGTCATATCAATTTCCCTTTTTTTGGACGAAAGTTCAAAGTGTAGAATTTGATAGATACATCGATTTTTGTTAACTTGACTGATGTAATAGGCAATTAACTTTTCCATTTTCAAAATAGGAGAGATGTCTTCTTGGTAGAGTGTTTCCAAGTGTAATCGCATGGAGGAAATTCTATGCAATACTAAAGCTTCTAATAATTTTTCTTTGGAACCAAAATAATAAGAAACCATTGCCACGTTGATTGTTGCAATTTTGGCAATATCTCTAACTGAAGTTCCATCAAAACCTTTTTCGGCAAATAGCTTTTCGGCTACTTGTAGAATTTCAATTTGCTTATCATTAAATTCAGTCATGAATTGTGTTCTTTTAAATCGAGCACAAAGTTAAACACTTGTTTAAATTAAACGTTTGTTTAAATCTATTTTAACTAAAAATTAACAAAAGTAGCGCAATAGAGAATATCTATACTTAATAATTAAATAATTAATATCCAATTGTATAGATAATTTAAACTAAAGTATACTTTGGATAAACTTTTCGATGTCTTTAATTTCATTAGTTTTCAAAAACTGAATAAAACTACTGCCAATGATAGCTCCTTTTTGATGTTTTATTGCTTGTTGGAAGGTTGTTTTGTTGCTAATTCCAAAGCCGATTACTTGCGGATTTTTTAAATTCATGGCTTCAATTCTTTCAAAATACGCTAATTGATTGTCGTCAAAACTATCTTTGCTTCCGGTTACGCTTGCACTACTAACCATATAAATAAAAGCATTTGAGTTTTCATCGATCAAACGGATGCGCTCGGCTGACGTTTGTGGCGTTATTAAGAAAACCATAGCAATATTATAGCTTTCAAAGAGTTGTTTGTATTCTGCAAGGTAGATTTCTAGTGGTAAATCAGGAACAATCAATCCGTCAATACCAGTTTCTTGACATTTCTTCAAGAAATTTTCCACTCCAAATTGCAAAATCGGATTAAAATAACCCATAATTACCAGCGGAATTTCGACCGTCTCGCGAATATCTTTGAGTTGATTAAAGAGAATTTCCGTTGTCATTCCGTTTTTTAGCGCTTGTGTTGAACTCGCTTGGATTGTTGGTCCGTCAGCTAACGGATCACTAAAAGGCAAGCCAATTTCAATCATATCAACATTATTTTTGGACAATATTTCTATTAAACTTTTAGTATCATTTAAGTTAGGAAAACCAGCTGAAAAATAGATAGATAGTATTTTTTTATTCTCTGATAATTTATTTTGTATTCTATTCATTTTGAATAATGATTATAAGTTGAAATAATTGATATATGTGTTCAAATCTTTATCACCACGACCAGATAAGTTAATCACTATAATATCTTCAGGTTTGAATTTTTTGTATTTAAAGATAGCAAAGGCGTGAGCAGTTTCAATTGCCGGAATAATTCCCTCCGTTTTGGCTAAATCTATTCCTGCTTGCATGGCATCTTCATCCGTGATAGCAATGAATTCAGCTCTTTTGGTTTGGAACAAATGAGAATGCATTGGTCCAACTCCAGGATAATCCAATCCAGCTGAAATTGAATACGGTTCAGTGATTTGTCCGTCATGAGTTTGCATTAAAAGCGTTTTGCTTCCGTGAATAACACCAATTTTTCCCAAAATAGACGTCGCTGCGCTTTTGCCTGTTTCAACTCCTTTTCCTGCAGCTTCAACGGCGATAAGTTTTACGTTATCATTATCCAAAAAGTGATAGAAAGCTCCGGCAGCATTACTCCCGCCGCCAACACAGGCAACAACATAATCAGGGTTTTCACGGTTTTCTTTTTCTAAAAGTTGGGTTTTAATTTCTTCTGAAATGACACTTTGAAAACGAGCCACCATATCAGGATAAGGATGCGGTCCAACTACCGAGCCAATGATATAATACGTGTCAACAGGATTGCTGATCCAATCGCGAATGGCTTCGTTTGTCGCGTCTTTCAAGGTTTTCGAACCTGATGTTGCTGGACGAACTTCGGCACCAAGCATTTTCATTCGAGCTACATTTGGCGCTTGACGCTCAATATCGACTTCGCCCATATATACAATACATTGCAAACCCATCAGTGCACAAACTGTAGCGGTTGCAACGCCATGTTGACCTGCTCCGGTTTCGGCTATAATTCTGGTTTTGCCTAATCTTTTGGCTAACAATATTTGACCAATCGTATTGTTGACTTTGTGCGCGCCAGTATGACACAAATCCTCGCGTTTTAGATAGATTTTGGTATTATATTGCTCTGATAATCGTTTAGCAAAACAAAGTGGCGTTGGTCTTCCTACGTATTCTCGCAAAAGCGAATGGAATTCGGCTTGAAATTCTGGTTCTGCGCTGATGGATAAATACTGTTGGCGCAAATTTTCCACATTCGGATAAAGCATTTCTGGAATGAATGCACCGCCAAATTCGCCATAAAACCCATTTTCGTCTACATTGTAACTCGTTTTCATAGTTTATTCTTTAAAACGTTTATAA
>JAYVNT010000377.1:0-3853 GCA_043758285.1 Flavobacterium sp. | reverse complement strand
TTTCTCCAAAGTCCGCCTGGCCAAGCCGTTCGGGCGGGAGAAGGGAGCTTGATTCTACTGGTTTGTAAAGATATTTTTTATAGATGCTTTTCCCAATTATTAATTATTAATTTTTAATTATTAATTTCCTGTAGGGCTACACCCAAGTGTCTCCTTGTTACTAATCTTTGCACATCAAAACTATCCGGAATTAAAATAGTACCTTACTCCAACTTAAGAACTGCCCGGCACAGGAAACCTCCGCTCCTTGCCCGCCCCTCATTCCTGCCTGATGGGTGGAACACCAGCAAGGGCGAAGAGTGGCTACAACAATTGCCTAAAAATTTACTCTTGGAATCTCTAAATCATTTACAAGGTTTTCAAAAAATATTTTTCTACTTCGAATTTTATCATTTAACATAAATTGTTTGAATCTTATCCTTTCCTGAAAACCAAATTGATTATTTTTATAAAATAAATTAAAATATTCTTTCTCATTTTCAATATCTAATTCCAATTGAATTACTTTTTTAAGCAAGTAATCTGAGACCGGTCGAGTGCGCCAGTAATCTTGAAATAAATCTGTTAAATCATTTTGCAAATCTGAAAACTTTATTATGTTAGAACTGTCAATATTTAAATAACAACTTACACTAAATGAGGTTGAACGATCGTAATCTACTCTGATAATATAATCTTTTTTGCCAAACACTTTAATAATTTCTTTCTCTTTTTCTCTTATTTTTTTTGATTCTAAATTCGTCGCAGTATCAATTATTCTATTCAAGAAATATTCTCTTGCACAATAGTTTTTTATCATTTCCTCAATTCTCTTGTCAAAACGATTAATTTCAGTTTTGCTAAAAATGTCGGAAAGAAACTCTTCTTTACAAACTATCTTCCATTCATCATTGACTTTTTCAACAGAAATCTGCCTGATGCTATCATTTGAATATACAATAGCATTATTCCCTGATACTAATTCTGTTAATGAGTTTAAGTTGTAGTTATTTATAATTTCATTGTCTTTTATTGTTTTACTCTTTTTTAATTCTTTTTCATATTCATATGAATTTTGGAATTTAGTTTTAAAATTATCAAACACGTTTTGTGATTCTGTTGTTAAAAGATGTTTAGCATTTTCAAAATCTAATTTTTTAACGGTCAAAACAAAATCTTTTATTTTTTCTTTGGGATTTTTTTGTTTGTTGCAGCTTACTAAAAGCAACATTACAAAAGAAATATTTATTAAATTCTTCATGTTTTTTATGTGTTTGGGAGTTTGTGAGACACAATGACCAGGCGTTACCGATGATTGGCAATTTCAAATTCGTCAGTCTGAATCGCAGCTTGGCTTTTTGTTAAAGATAAATAATAAGAACTAAAGTTTGGCTTTGTTCGTCAACCACTGTATTGAAGTACAACAGAATTAAAGCTGCAGATGTTTATATGCTGAGCCCCAACTATTGGCAATACTATTGTTAAGCCGTTGGCTTTCTACTCGGTCATTTCTACTTCTAAATATTCATCTGAGAATGGGTCTGCAAAAATGAGTTTGTAATTTCTTTTCTTTTTTGGAACTTCAAACACAACTTTAGCTTTTTTAGAAACGTGAGGGTTGATTGTCATTCCCATAAAAGTCTCTCCTGGAAATTCAGTTAACTCTAAAGTCGCTGTACCGTCTGGTGAATAGTCATATACTGCACCACTTTCGTCAACAAGTTTAAAAAAAGAGTTGTCAATTTGGACTTGCTTTTGTTCTTTGTTTGTAACGGTTAATGTAATGATAAGAAATACACCGTCTGCTTTATTAAGTGTGTAAATACCGCCTATAAATTTTTTGAATTTTACTCGTTCAATTTTATAAGTTAGTGACCCCAAATTATAAGATTGTCCAATAGTGCCTTTAATACCATTTTCTTTACCTTCTTTGTCAACTTTAGTATCAATTGATTTTGTTTCAGCTGTTTGCTTTTTATCTTTGTTTTCCCGCCTTTCTTTTTTAACTAATTCGGCTTGTTTGTTTAAACTGTCAACGATTGGCTTAATTTCTTTTATCTTAGAAATAGCGTCATTATAGTTTTTATCTTCTGATTTTACATTGTTGAAACTGTATAAAGCCTTTTGATAGTTTTGTTTGTTGTATGAGTCTATTCCTTCCTTGTAGTGGTCTGTAGGAAAAATAAATGGTAATGTAAAAAGTACTACGATAAAAATACCAAAGCCAATTAATAGCTTTTTCCAAATTGGTTTCTTTTGTTTTGTGTCCATATTTATTTTTTGATTTTTTGGTAATAAGGTTTATCTAAAGTGACGCAAAATACTTTCATTACGGCGTAGTCTCAAGTTCGGTGTCATGTTAATTATAAGTTGGAATGTTATATCCAAAAAATCTAAGTCCCGACTTTGAATTTTTATTTAGTATTGGATATTTGTCAGGATATGTCAGTCCAACAATTTCACTCATTGCTCCAATACCTAAATTTTTTATTTCGTTGCATAAATTCATTCTTGCCATAAGTGTTCCATCTCCGTTTACGAGTTCATTCAATCCAAGTTTAATATTTCTGGTGCTGTTCTTATTAAATATCATTGATAAATTTCTTAAGTCTGATTTTATACTGTTTGTGCATCTCAGAGTATCTCCAATTTCTTCTTTTGTAAGTGTCATGACTCGCTTTGGTGAAAGCAGTTGTTTGATTTTTCTTGAAGTTCTCATTCTCCAAGCAATATCATCTTCATCTTGTTCTTCTTCATTCCATTTCTTGTATTTCACTGCCCACTTTTTTATTTCTGCTAATTGAGAAGAAACAGTTAATTGTCTGAATTTTTTATTTGAGAACTGAAAGGACGGTCTTCTTGGTGCATTGTGATATAGATAATTTAAAAACCCATCTACCTCCAAATTGATTGGCTTGTTTTTCCAAAGCCGTTGAATGGAAGAATATTTTTTGGTGAAGTCATCATAGTAAGCAACAAGGCTGTTAAAATTTAAAAACTTTTTTTGCAGATTTTTTTTGAGTGTACCTGGGTCATTAGGCAAGTCATAAAGTTGTGGCAAATAAAATCCGAAACTGTTTTCTTCTTTTGAGTCTCTATTCTTCTTGGAAACTTCAGTGAATTGTTCTGGTTTAAGATTGTCTGCTGCCTTCCACAACTTTAGAAAAATATTAATCGCATCATTTGCTTTTACTCCTTCTAATAAAATTCCAATCTCGTGCCTTCTTGTAAATGCAGTGTTTGTCAGATTTGCTGAAGTAAGTAAGCACTTGTCATCAATGATGTAAATTTTAGCATGAAGCCCTTGCAATGTTTTAATTTCATCTCTGTGTTGAAAAAGTTGAATGGTTTCCTTGTCAATGCAAGTCAAATCTGTCACATCAGTTAAGAGTCTCACAGAAACAGAAGTGTTATACCATTTCTTACCTAAAATTTTTCTAATTGAAGTCGGGCTACCGATAAAAGGAACAGCAATCCAAAGTCGTTTTGAAACGGTGTCGCTAAGTTTTCGGAGCTCTTTAACTAATTGTTGTCCGGATAAAAGTTTCATTTCTTGTTCTGTCATTTAAAGTTAGCGCTGTCCCCGAAAGCATTACTAACAACGTTTATTCTTGCACAGCCTCAAATAATTGCAAATATTTAAAACCAAATGTAACCATTTATATCAGCCGACACCCCTACGCTTCAGTAAAAGCTGCCATCAAAAAATACGGTACAAGGGGGCGTCCCGATACGCTCTGCTATCGGGATTATCAACGCAACGATGATGATCATTGCTTCTTGGCCCAGACCAATTTTTTTATTGCTTTTCAATTTCTTTCTGTCCCGGCGGGGTTTTCGCCTATATACTCTTAATTTCATAAACGCAACCATC
>JAYVNT010000376.1:0-3856 GCA_043758285.1 Flavobacterium sp. | reverse complement strand
TCTGATTATCAGAGTCAGTTGAGATTTTTTCAATGGCTTCATTAAAAAACATCAAATCATCCTCATCATCGTCTGCATAAAATATATCAATTTTCTTCATCAAACTATACTATGAATTTGTATCACAAAAATATAAATTTTGTTAATAGATTATTTATAAATTTAATAAATAAATTTATAAATTTTACTGATTTTCCTTCACAAGTTTCTGTATGGTTATCCTTCTTTTAGTTTTTAAATTTTTAAAATGCGTAGGATTAAAACCGGTAATCCTTTTAAATTGTGTTGAAAATGCAGATAAATTATTAAAGTTAAGTTCCGAAGCAATCTCGGTTAAGTTATGATCTTCAAAAAGTATCATTTCTTTTGCCTTTTCAATTTTTATCAAATTGATATAATGAACTATGGTACACGTCTGTATTTCAGAAAAAACATTGGATAAATAAGTGTAATCCTTTTTTAATTTTTGTGATAAATAATCAGAAATGTTAACTTTTATCTGTTTTTCCGAGACAATGTATTCATGGCAATGATTTTTAATATTTTCGATAAGTATTCCGCCTTTACTTTCAATAATTTCAAGACCAACTTTATTGATTAGAGCATCCAGCTTTTGTTTTTTCATATCGTCCAATGATTCTTTTATTTCAACTTCTCCAAGCTTCACCATTATAGGATGCAGGTTTAATTTAAGAAGGGCGTCATTAACAACTACCTTACAACTTTCGCAAGCCATGTTTCTAATGTAGATTTTCATGTGTTTAATTTTTTTAAAACTATTAGTTATAATATGTAAAGTTCTCAAAAGCAGTATTAACTAAAAATAATACAACCCAATCATAGTATTATAATTTAGCAAGCAAAGAACCATTTCAGGATTAAAATCAAATAAGAATTCCTCATTCAATTCAAAGTTTGTTAACCAATAAATACATAAAGAAAAATCCCTTTTGAAAAACATCAAAGGATATTTTTATAATTTGTTAAAAATAAACTGCTAAACTAATTCCCGTTTAAAGATTAATTCCAATCCGTTGCTGATTAATTTAGCAACTTCCTTACGGTTTACTTTCAATTGCTCTAAATGAGCTAGCACTGCTGACATCAATTCGGGGTCGATTGTATCTTTTAATATCTCAACAATTTCAACAGCCAATAACCAATCATTAGGATGCTTTGATTTCAAAGCATGAAAGATAGTTGCCAGTGATTTGTGGTTAGTATTTTCTTCACGAATTTCCCTCACCAACTTGTATAAGTCCTCTAATTCCTCCCGTTCAGCCGATTTTTTAGCTTTGATGGTATGACTTGATGCCACATGAGTAATCATATCAAAACTGTTCACATCGGCAGGACCAGAAAAGGCAGCAATCACTTTTTTGCCCACAGCCATGTCGTAAATGCCCCATTCTGGTTGGAATAAAATAGTATCATTATGAGTAACAGTGCAGTTTTTAAAACTGATGATGATAATTTCGCCTTGCAAATTTCGGGAACCCGTAATGATTTCACCCGTTACCATAATGTTGCCTTCAAATTCAAGTGTCACTTTTTCGGCTTCATAAATATCATACGCCCGCAAATCTCTTGGGCTCATATCTTCGATAGCCAGGTTGATGCCTTTTAGTTTTCCAATTGGCGAACCAAAACCTTCGGCGTGGTGTTGTGTTCCGTGACCCACTAATTCTTTTTCACGATAAGATAATGCTGTTTTTCCTGTGGTTTGAACATAAACTGGTTTTCCATCTTCTTCAATTACATTAGTAAAAACCCCCGAAATTTGAATTCCGGTACTTAATTCAATAGTGCCTAAAGCATTCGATTTGATTAGTTTTTGTAAACTAGATAAACCACCCGTTCGCAACGCCATGGTATTAGCAAACTCTTCCAAGACCAAACTTAAATGTGCAAAATCAGGCGTTACATACAGCTGAGGTTGCGGTTTGGTAATGTCAAAACTTTGATCCGCAGCCGAAATATCATAAGAGATTTTGGTCACTTCATCGGTCATGCACCACGCGCTTTCGCCTATGGATGACAGCAACCCTGCGCCATATATTTTTGGGTTTTCCACCGTTCCGATCAAACCATATTCTACAGTCCACCAATGCAGGTTTCTGATGCGCGCCATTTCGGATAATTCGCCCATATTGTTTTGAAGAAAGTCAACTTGCGCGGCAGCAGCATCAATTTCAACTTGAGGTGTTCCTTCGGCTTCTTTTATAATCGAAAGCAATCGCACGGCTTCATACATTTCATAATCACGATGTGAAGAAATAGCTTTGCATCCAATTTCACCAAAACGACGCAAGTATTCAGCATATTCAGGATTGGCAATAATAGGTGCGTGACCTGCGCCTTCGTGGATGATATCCGGAGCCGGCGTGTATTCAATGTGTTCTAACTGTCGAATATCGGAAGCAATTACAAGGACATTATAGGCCTGAAATTCCATAAAAGCATTCGGCGGAATAAAACCATCCACAGCCACTGCTGCCCAACCAATTTCCTTTAGAATTCGGTTCATGCCATACATATTCGGAATGTTATCCACTTCCAAACCGGTCTTCTTCAAACCTTCTAAATATGAATTGTGTGCTACTTTTGAAAGATAATCTACATTTTTGCGCATCACATAACGCCAAACCGCTTGATTAATTGGAGAATAATCCGCATAGTCTTGTGGCTTGATGAATTGTGTCAAATGCTTAGGTAATCTGTCAATCAAAGGGTTGCTTTCAAAAGGTGCATTCATGGTTTTAATCGTTGTATTTGGAGTAAAGATAAGAATATTTTTTTGAAGCTATTTCCAGCTTTCCGTTCTATCTTTTTCTAAAAAGAAAAAGGATGCCACTGCAATCTGGGCTAAAAAAACCGTAACATTATTGCTACGGTTCTAAATTATTTTGACTGCTGACTTCCGCTTTCTGAATACTGACTACTTTTTCTTAGGTGGATATTGTTCCAAAATTTTAGTAACAAATTCTTTGATAACTTCATCTTTTTTGTTCGTGTCTTTTGTCAAGATACCTTCGCCTTCACCTTGCCAAATCAATTCTTTTTTCTTAGCATCAATCAAATCGATGTATAATGTTCCTTCTGTATATCTATTTACGGAAGTGTTTCCGCCCCAAAAATAAGGATTCCAGCCATAACCCCAACCGTATCCCCAACCAGAGTTGAATTGGTTCACATCTACTTGTTCTCTTTCTTTAGTAAAAATATTTACTAAGATGTCTGGAGTTTCACTTTTGGCAAATCCTTTGGCAGTCAAAGCGTCATCGATAGAGTGAAGAATTCTTTTCTTGTCTAAATCGGAAATTTCAACTTTGTCTATTCCTTTTTTGTAGAAAGCAAAAGTTTTATATTGGGTAAAATCTACTTTTTTATCATAATCAGAGTTCACCTTGACAGAACTGCAAGAGGCAAGAAAAAATAATAAAAGGAAAGGAAAAATTTTAATCGTTTTCATATTGTTTTATTTTTTAAATTAATTAAAATTGGAAAAGTCTATTTAAATTTCAACCTAAAATAAATCTTCATCAACTATATTTGGGAGCGTAACTTTTAATAAAGGTTGTACCTGCATGGCTCTTTGTATTGCAAAAACAGCACCTTCATTTCTTGCCCAGCTTCTACGTGAAATTCCATTATTTACATCCCAAAAAAGCATTGATTCTAAACGCCTTGACGCTGCTGTAGATCCATCAAGAACCATACCAAATCCACCGTTAATAACTTCGCCCCAACCTACGCCGCCGCCATTATGGATGGATACCCAAGTAGCACCACGAAAACTGTCACCAATTACGTTTTGTATTGCCATATCGGCAGTAAAACGGGAACCATCGTATAT